>VGRA01000113.1 GCA_016875515.1 Deltaproteobacteria bacterium
CGACGATCTCGTTGGCGGCCCGCTCCTCCATTCCCTGCTGGATGGTGGCCTCAGAGCAGGCACACAGCAGCGCCAGCGCGACGGATCCGACTCGGTACCGCATGGCCTTGGTCCTCATACCGGTGTCTGCAGGACCTGCTTCACCCCGCCCACGGCCTTGTCCACGGCCTTGCCCGCGAAATCGATGGCCTGGCTCGCCTGGCAGACCCGGACCTGCAGTCCCAAAAGTTCCGCGGGAGAGAACGACCGGCCAGAGCGCGCCTGCTGGAGAACGGTGTCCAGCTGGGTTTGCGCCTCGCACACCCGCTGCGCGAGCGAAGATGCCGCGCCCCCCACCTGGCCGGCGGCTGGCTGGACGGGGGGAGGCGACACGCGCGCACGCAAATTGGTGCGCGCGAGGACATTTTGAAAGGAGCTCCGCTCGGGACCTGCCGCCGGGACCGCGGGGCCCGACGCTCGTTGGATGTGCATGGGTCACCGGATGTTGTTGATGGCGGACCGCGCGGACTCGTGGCGGACCTTGATGACGTTGGAGACGGCGTTGTACTGGCGGCTCTCCGCCTGCATCTCGCTCTGGAGCTGCAAATACATGGCGGTGAAGGCCTGGCTCTCCCGGTTGAGTTCCGCCTGGCGGGAGAGCGTGTCCGCGGCGCTGCTGGCCCCGAGGGATGACTCCCCGGCAGGCTGCGAACCGACGGTGGCGGATGCCCCTGCCGAGACCGTCGCCGCACGGCCGCCCACGGACTGCACCATACCGGCTGCTGCCGAGACTGCGGCGCTGACCACCGGCGGGGCACCCACGACACCGCCCATGATCCCCACCCCGAGCCGGGCGCCGTTGCCGACGACGTGGGCGAGCTCGTCCCCGAAGTCTCGCTTGGGCGTTTGGCGGGGCTGGGTGGGGACCATGGACAGGTGCTGGATGCGGTTGGAAGGGTCCATCTGGCTGACTCCGGCTGGGCTGAGGGTTGAACGACCCGCCGCGCCAGTTCAGCGCCCGTGCCCTTCAGCACCGAGTGAAGTCAGCCACTTGCCGGGCAGCCGGGTCCGGGCAGATCGCCTGACCGTCCGCAGCCACGGACGGCGCCGAGGGGAAAATTTGCGGGAGCGCTGGCTGCCTTCATGCTCGTAGCCACCTGTAGCCCCAGCCCCCCGGAGTACGGACATGGCCCCTGAAGCATTGGATACCCGCGAGCGCTACCACCCCCGCGTCGAGGCGAACTTCGACGTGAAGGTCCTCCTGAACGGGCGGGTGATCCCGGCTCGCGCGCGCGACCTGTCCATGAACGGGATGTTCCTGCGCGCGTTCCCCCTGGGTGACCTGGAGCGCTTCCCGGTGGTGATCCCCCTGGACGGCGGCAAGGAGATCCGCGTCACCGCGGTGGTCCGGCGCCAGCACCTCGAGGGCGTAGCGGTGGAGTTCGCCAACGTGGACTGGGACGACATGATCGCCCTGGCCGGCTTCCTCCACCCGCGCCTGCCGTAGCGCCTACTCCCAGGCGAGCGCTTCCACGACGTCCAGCCGAGCGGCGCGCCGTGCGGGGAACAGCCCGGCCGCCACCGCGCACACCGCGGACACGCCCAGCATGCCAAGCGCCGTGGCGAGCGGGAACTGGTACGGGAAGGACCAGCCGGTGGCCCGCTCCCCCACGGCGTGGGTAACGGTCCAGCCGAGCACCGCCCCCATCCCGGTGCCGAGCAGCCCCCCGGACAGCCCCATCAACCCCGCCTCCGCGGCGACGAGCCCCAGCACGTGGGGCCGGGCCGCCCCCACTGCGCGCAGGAGGCCGATCTCCCGGGTTCGGTCCAGCACCGCCGCGAGCAGCGTGTTGACCACACCGAGCAGCGCGAGCAGCACCGCGAGCGCCTCCATGGCGTAGGTGACCTTGAAGGCCTTGTCGATGAGGCCAAGCGCCTCGTCCCGCAGCTCCGCGTGGGTGAGGACGTACAAGTCATAGGCCTTCCCATAGCGCTCGGTCACGGCCCTCCGGACCGCCTCGCGCTGTGACGGCTCCACGTAGAGCTCGTAGGTGTCCACGCGGTCGTCGTTGAAGAACTCGGTGAAGCGCGCGCGCTCCAGGAAAACCGCCCCCTGGTCCGAGGTGTAGTCCACGATGACCGCCCCCACCGTCAGTCGGCGCGCCCCGGTGGGGGTGGGCAGATCGATGGTGTCACCCGGGTGCAGGTTGCGTCGGCGCGACAGGTTCTCCGAGATGGTGACGCGGCCCTGGGCGCGCTCCTCGGGTGAGGGCATGCGCCCCTCCAACACCGTGGGGCGCGCGTGGCGGTGGTAGACGTCCATGACCACGGAGACGACGAAGATCCGCAGCCCGAACGCGTCGTGCGGGAGCATGCGGAGCATGTCCACGTCCGTGACGCCAGGGAGCGTGCGCAACCCGTCCAGCATGGAAGGCGCCATGGGATTGTTGCGGACGCCCGCCAGCCGCGCAGACGAGGTGATGAACAGGTCCGCGGGGACGGACTGGTTGATCCACTTCTCCGACGAGGCCTGGAAGCTCCGGATGAACCCGGTGATCCCCACCGCCATGGCCACGCCAATGGCGAGCGCCGCCACCGGCACGGCCGTCCGGATGGGCGCCCGGGCGAAGTTGTCCGCGGCAAGGCGCCCGGGAACACCCAGCAGCCACTCCGCCGGCCGCACGTAGAGTCGGTGCAGCCAGCGCAGCAGGAGCGGCGCACAGAGCGTCCCGCCCATCAGCGTGGCAAAGATGGCCAGGTAGCCCCCCACCGGGAAGTTCTCCGCGGGCGGCGGGATGAGGGTGCAGGGATAGATGCTCGCGAGCAGCAGCGCGCCCAAGCGCACCGGCCAGGACCGCAGGCTCACCTCCCCTGCCCCCACGGCCACGTCCCGCCGCAGCGCCTCCACGGGCTGCACGGCGGCCGCCAGCGAGGCGGGCCGAAGCGCTGCGAACACCGCTCCGCCCACCCCGAGCGCCACGCCGAGCCCCACCTCCCAGGGGCCCATCTCCACGTCCTGTGCGTTGACCTGTACGTAGAGCGAGCTGATGGACTCGGAGACCGCACGGAGGGCCACGCGCGCGAGTCCCCGCCCGAGCACCAGGCCGAGTGCCGTCCCCACCACGCCGAACAGCGCGGCCTCCAGCGTGAACAGCCCGTGGATGAGCGTACGCGTGGCCCCGAGTGCGCGCAGCGTGCCTATCTCCCTGCGCCGCTGCACCACGCCGATGCTGACCGTGTTGTAGACGAGGAACACCCCCACCAGCAGCGCCACGAGCGACCCCAGGTTCAGCCCCATCTGGAAGCTGAGCAGCATCTTCTGCACGCTGCCGCCGCGGCGCTCCGGCCGCTCCACCTGGAGCGTGGCGCCGAGCGCCGTCGAAAGCGCCTCGCGCGCCGCCTCCACGTCCTGTCCCTCCCCCACCGCCAGGTCCAGCCGGTCCAGGCGGCCGCCGCGGTCGAAGGCCTCCTGCGCGCTGGGCAGGAACATCACCGCCACCGCCCCGCCAAAGGCCTTCACCGGACCGGACTCACGCAAAAGACCGTGGACCGTGAACGCCCTGGCTCCCGAGGGGGTCTGCAACTGCAGCGCGTCCCCGGTCATCAAGCCCCGCTCCCGGGCGTAGCGCTCGCCCAGCAGCAGCCGGTCCGTGGAGTTGAGGAACTCGAGATCATCCGCCAACGCGCCCACGTCCCGGTCCACGCCTTTGAGGTCCCGGAAGTGGCCGTCGTCCAGGAAGTCCACGCCCATGACGTAGAGCCGCTCCCCGGGGCGGCCATCCACGGCGGCCACCACAGACAGCGCGCCGGAGGCGTGGGTGATTCCGGGCATGGCGCGTACCCGCTCCAGGAGCGCCTCCTCCATGCCCACCGCGGAACCGGTCACAACCAGGTCTGCCTTGCCGGCCACCGTGTCCACGGTGGAGCGGAAGGCCTCCAGCACCGAGCGGTTGATGGCGCTGATGCCCACCAGCGTGGCCACGCCCACCGCCACGCCGAAGAGGGTGAGGAGCGAGCGGAGCTTTGCCCCTAGCATGTGCCGCAGGGATACCAGCCGCAGCAGGGCCCACATCAGGCGGCCGCCCCGACGGCCTCGTCCCCCACGATGACGCCGTCTGCCAGGCGCACCAGGCGGTCCCCCACTGCGGCAGCCTTCGGATCATGGGTGACCATGACGACGGTGAGGTTGCGGGCGCGGGTGGCCTCGCGGATGAGGCGCAGGACCTCGGCGCCGGTCTTCGAGTCCAGGTTCCCGGTGGGCTCGTCCGCAAGCAGCAGCGCGGGCTCGCCCAGCAGCGCGCGCGCCACCGCCACGCGCTGCATCTCGCCGCCGGAGAGTTCGTCAGGGCGGTGGTGACCCCTGCCCCGGAGCCCCACCGCCTCCAGCAGTCCGTGCGCCTTCTTCAGCAACTCCTCACGGGGGCGGCCGGAGAGCAACTGCGGCAGCACCACGTTCTCCACGGCAGTCAGCGTGGGCAGCAGGTTGAAGAACTGGAAGATGAAGCCCAGCCGTTCGCGGCGGAAGCGGGACAGCTCCGCATCTGGAAGGAGGGAGATCTCCCTGCCGTCCAGGGTAATGCTCCCGCTGGACGGGACGTCCAGAGCCCCGAGCAGGTTGAGCAGCGTGCTCTTGCCGCTGCCGGAGGGGCCCATGATGGAGAGGAACTGCCCACGTGGCACGTGGAGCGTGGCCCCGCGCAGCGCGGGCACCTCCATCCGGCCACGGCGATAGGTGCGGGTGACATCCTGAACGTGGATCATAGCGGTTCAATCCCCTCGCGCGCGGCCCATCCCTCCAGGCCGTTGGGCAGCTTCACCCGGACGAACCCTTCTTTGTCATCCAGCAGCCGCAGCTTCAACCCCGCGTGCAGCTCAAACGCCACCCGCGCCCCCACCTGGGGCAGCTCGCGCACTGGCACGGTAGCGGCCATCACCACCCCTTCCCGCACGGTGCGGTCCACCCAGGCGTGGGTGGCCACCAGCGCGCAGGCGGGCAGGGCCAGGAGGAGCCCCAGCGCGCCGAGCGCGAGCGCCACGGACCGGGTGCGGCCTGCGCGGAGGCGGGCCAGGGCGAACAGGAGGCACGCGCCCCACGTCCCAACGAGGGCGAACCAACCGCACAAGCGCGCGTCCGTGGCGGAGGCCAACCGCTGGGCGAAGCCCCGCTCCAGCCCCGCGCCCACCACCTGGTCCAGCTGGCGGCTGCGTGCCACGGCGAGGTTCGCCTCGATGTCCTCCGTCTCGCCGCCCGCCCGGAGCGCCCGCTCGAGGTAAAGGACGGCCGCCCCCACGTCCCCGGCGGCGAGCGCGGCCGTGCCCGCGTTGTAGAGGACCTCCTGAGAGGAGTGGCCTCGCGAGACGAGGCGCTCCCACGCAGCGCGGGCCCCAGCAACGTCCTGCCGCGCCCAGGCCTGCGTCCCCTCGGCGAAGACGGCCTGCGCCTCCTGGGGGCTGTAGTAGGCCGGCGCCTGGGACAACAGCGTCAGCACGAGCAGCGCGGCGCCGGTCATGACCAGCCCTCCATGGCCGCCTCGGCTTGGTCCAGCAGCTTCTCGCGCGAGCCGGAGACGGCGCCCGGGGCGAAGCGCCCCATCTCACAGGTGTCCAGCACCTGCGCCACGGCGGCCACCAGCGCGTCCTTCGCGCCGGCCGCGCGCAGCTTCTGCTCCAGCGGCCCCCGCGTCAGCCCCTGCACCGGCTCCCCGAGCCGGGACTCGAGGAAGGCGAGCAGCGCGCGCTCCACCTCCGCGTAGAAGGTCTCCGCCTTGCCCGACACCAGTCTCTCCGCGGCGGCGAGCCGCTTGCGGGCGGCGCGCGCCTGCTGCTTGCGGAGCGTGCCTGCGTCCACGTCCCGGCTGCGGTTGGACCAGGCGGCCCCGGCGAGGACCAGCGCCAGCAGGGCCAGCGGGGCTGCCAGCGCCCACGCGTACCAGCGGGCGCCGTGGAGCGGCGGAGACGGCGGCACCAAGGCAGCGGCCACGCGGAGAGGACGGAGCCCGCCAGCGGAGAGGACGTTGCGGGGGCCGGGATCCGGCGGGAGACCGGCGGTGGGGGCACCGGCAGCGGGCGCCGGCCCACCGGCCCCGGGGACCACGGTGAAGGTGAGCGGCGGCGTGCGGCTCACCTCGTAGCGCTGGGACTCCGGGTCGAAGTACGGGAAGGCCACGGACGGCAGGGTGAAGGTCCCGGTGTTTTGCGGCAGGACGAGGTACTCCAGCACCCGGCGCCCGCCCATCTTCCCCTTCCCGGCGGGGGTGTCGGTGAGGGTGGGCTCGTAGATCTTCAGCTCTGCCGGCCCCACGAGCGGCGGCACGCCGACGTTCTTGAGGTTCCCCCGCCCCTCCAGGACCAGGCGCACGGTGATGGGTTGACCCAGCTCCACCTGACCCTCCGCGGCCTGCGCCGTTAGCCGCCACTGCCCCACGTTGCCGGGGGCCATGCCCGCGGGGGCGCCTGCCGGGAGCGGCTTCACCTTCAGCGTCAGCTCCTGGCTCTTGCGCTGCACGCGGCGCCCCTGGAAGAGGAAGCCGGTGGTGATGTCTGCCGACGCCGGCTCAATGGTGAGCGTGCCCGCCGTCACCGGGAACAGCGCGCGGCGGCGGAGCAGGAAGACCCGGTACGGCACGCCGTTGACCGTCTTGGTGTCCGAGGAGAGCTGGGTGGGGGTGTCCAGGTCCTCGCTCCAGAAGCCCTCCAGCTTGGGCATGATGACGGCGTCCACCGAGGAGAGATCCAGCCGCGAGTAGATGTGCAGCGTGTAGTTGATCTGCTCCCCCACGTAGACGTCATCCCGGGACAGGCTCGCGCGGATGAAGAGATCAGAGTCCCCGCGCGGGATGGCGGCGTCCTCCGCCTCGAGTTCCTCCTGCTGCTGGGCGAGCTGCTCCTGGAGCTGCCGCTGCAGGTCATCCATCCCGGCCAGCCCCTGAAGGAGCCCGGCAAACGGGTCCGGCAGGTTGCCCGGTTGCTGCGGCGCCCCCTGGGCATTGCCGGGCGGGGGGCGTCCCATCCCACCGCGGCGCGGCGGCGGGTCCGGCTGGACGTTGCCCGCCACCACCTTCACCGTGAGGGCGTCCGTTTGAAGCGTGCCGTCGTCGGATTTGAGCACAGAGGGGGGGATGGTGAGCGTGCCGGGCTGGTTGGCGCGCAGCACGAGCGTGTGCTTCTGCATCCGCTGCATGCTCCCGCCCCCGGACCCGAAGCTGTAGCTCATCTGGGTGCTCTGGCTTTTCGACAGCACCTCGAAGCCGTCCCCCCGTGGCAGGCGCAGTTCCGCACCGTCCGGCGCGTTGGAGACCACGACGGTGAGGGCGAAGGTGTCCTCGGTGCCGACCTCGGCGCGGTCTACCGACTGGTAGAACTCGGTGGCGGCCAGCGCGGGCCCCGCGGCCACCAGCAGGGCGAGCACCGCCGCGGCGCTACCAATCCTTCTCATTGGCCCTCCTCGGACGTTTCTGCTGGAAGCGCCACAGCTGCAGGTTTTTCTCGTTCTGCTTCATGGAGTCCAGCAGCTTCTCCGCCCGGTCGCGGTCCATGCCCGTGGAGACGCCGCCGTCCGGCTCGGACGCGCCGCCGTCGGCCTCCGAGCCGGGCTC
>VGRA01000114.1 GCA_016875515.1 Deltaproteobacteria bacterium
GAGGTGCGGGGGGTGGGAGCGGCGGTGGTGCTGGAGGCGGCAGCGGCGGTGGCACCGGAGGGGCTGGCGGGAGCGGTCCCGCAGACGGGGCATCACCTCTGGGATATGGCTGCAGCGCCTCGTCAGGGGTCGGGCTGGCGCCGTGGATGCTCCTGCTGGGCCTGCGCGTGGGCTGGGCCCTCCGGGGGCGCCGGCGGAGCGTTGGCCAGCGCTGAGCCGCTCCCGGGTGCATTGTCGGGCGTCGTCCTTCCAGGCCGAGGTGCCTTGCCGAAGGGTGTCTGCTGCGGGCTGTCCGATAAGGCTGCCGCGTCTGCCAAGGCCGAGCGGCTCCGCCCCCGCATCACGGGCAGGTGGCGGGCGGGTTCATTGCGGGTCGCGGGTCCCGCACTGTGCCGGGCGTCGACGCGCCTTGGCCGACGAGGGCTGGATGCGAGGGTCGCTGGTACCGCACCCCCTCGGACAGGCTTCCGGCAGGATCGCTGCCGCTCGTGGCGTGGCCGGCTGCAGAGCGCCTGCAGGAGGGACGGGCGCCGCGTTCTTGGCGAGCGCAGATCCAGCCTCTCCGCCGCCGTGGCCGGGGATGGAATTGCCCTGTGCAGTGACGGCGAGGCGCTCACCGTCCGGGCGCCGGGACGGTTTGCGGGCATCCGGACGGTCCTCCATGCGCCACCGCGCCGCGTGCCGGGGGCGTGGCCCAGGGGTTGAAGTAAGGTCCCGGGGCCCATGGCCTCCCCCAGAGACAACCCGGACGAAGTGCTCACCAGCCCCGGCGAGGAGCTGGGGTTCGAACCGGCGGATCCGCCAGAGGCCCCCGTCACCGCCGCCTACACGCTGACCCTGGACCGGTTCAGTGGGACGCTGAAGGTCCGCAAGGTGAAGCTGGTGGTCACCAACGGGCCGGACGCCGGGCACGTGCTGCTGACGGACCGCGAGCGAATCCGGGTGGGGGTGGCCTCCAGCAACGACCTGGTGCTGCCGGAGGACCGCACTGCCAGCCGCCACCACTTCGAGCTGCAGTACACCGAGCGCGGCTACCTGCTCGTGGACCTCAACTCCACCAACGGCACGTGGCTGGACGGGCGGCAGGTGGAGCGCGCCTACCTCCAGCCGGGCTGCCGCATCCAGGCCGGCCAGACGACGGTGCTGTTCTCCCCGCTGGACGAGGAGGTCCGGATTGAGCCGGACCAGGCCGGACAGCTGGGGCGGATGGTGGGCCAGTCCCCGCCCATGCGGCAGGTCTTCGGGCTCCTCAAAAAGATTGCCCCCATGGACGTGTCCGTCATCGTCCAGGGGGAGACGGGGACCGGGAAGGAGCTGGTGGCGAGGGCCATCCACGAGCTGTCGCCGCGCCGGGATGGGCCGCTTGTGGTGCTGGACTGCGGGGCCATCCCGCCCAACCTCATAGAGAGTGAGCTGTTCGGCCACGAGAAGGGGTCCTTCACCGGCGCGGTGGCGGCGCGCCCGGGGGCCTTCGAGCGGGCGCACGGCGGCACCATCTTCCTGGACGAGCTGGGCGAGCTGCGGCTGGACCTGCAGCCCCGGCTCCTTCGCGTGCTGGAGAACCGGGAGGTGCGGCGGGTGGGGGGCAACGAGGTGCTGGAGGTGGACGTGCGCGTGGTGGCCGCCACGCACCGGAACCTGGTGAAGGAGGTGCAGGCGGGCAACTTCCGCGAGGACCTCTACTTCCGCCTCTCCGTCATCACCGTGCAGATGCCGCCGCTGCGCGAGCGGCGCGAGGACGTGCCGCTGCTCCTGCGCAAGGCGCTGGAGGACCCGGAGCTGCAGGCGCGGGCGGGCAAAAAGCGCTTCACCCCGGCGGCGCTGTCACGGCTGGCGGCCTACGCGTGGCCGGGCAACGTGCGGGAGCTCATGAACGTGGTGGCGCACGTCACCACCTTCGCGGAGGGGGAGGACATTGACCTCCACCACCTCCCGGCCCGCGTTCAGGGGACGGTGAAGGAGTCCCCGGTGCCGTTCAACGAGCACCTCACCTTCAAGGACGCCAAGGAGCAGTTGCTCAGCCACTTCGAGCGCGAATACGTGGGGCAACTGCTCCAGCGCTGCGAGGGAAACATCTCCCGCGCCGCCCGCGAGAGCGGGCTCCACCGCAAGTCCATTGAGCGGCTGGTGAAGAAGTACCAGCTGGACCCGCGGGCGAGCCGGCCGAAGGGGTAGGCGGGCCGAGGGGGCCGGTCAGGGGACCTCGGGCGGCTGGCTGTCCCCGCCCCGGGAGGCTGCGGGAGGGCTGGGCTTCTCCGGGAGCGCCAGCAGCACCACCCCCACGACGATGGCGATGTCTGCCACGTTGAAGATGCCGGTGCGGAGCGGGCCAATCCCCAGGTTCATGAAGTCCGTCACCACGCCGCGCTCGAAGACACGGTCATACAGGTTGCCCAGCCCCCCCGAGGCCACCGCCGCTAGGGCCAGCCGGGCGCGGGGGGAGAGATCCCTGCGGACGTACACCGTCACGGTAAGCCCCAGCAGCAGCAGCCCCACGGCCCAGCTGAAGATGGCCATCCGCGCCCCCTCGGAGAGCGAGGCGCCGAGCGACAGGAACGCCCCCCGGTTCTCCGCGTAGTCCAGCCGCACCGTGTCCCCGAGGAACGATTGCCGGGGCGTGCCCTTGAGGTGCTGCTGGGCCAGCACCTTGGTCCAGCGGTCCAGGCCCAGGGTGAGGACGAGCAGGGCCGTGGCGAGCGCCAGCAGGCGGGGAGAGGGGCGGGGGTAGGCGTGATCGGACATTTCGGGGGGCGCACCCTCGCACATTCCGGGCGCGTTGCGTTGAGCGCAGTGGCGGCGGCGTGTTACCTGCCCCACGCCATGTCAGCGCCCCGCGACTACAAAGACACCATCAACCTCCCCAAGACCGACTTCCCCATGAAAGGGAACCTGGCCCAGCTCGAGCCGCGGATGCTCGAGCGCTGGGACAAGGAGGGCACGTTCGCCCGGGTGCTGGAGAAGAACGCCGGCAAGCCCCGCTTCGTCTTCCACGACGGACCGCCCTACGCCAACGGCCACATCCACATTGGCCACGCGCTGAACAAGATTTTGAAGGACATGGTGGTGAAGTACCGGAACCTGTCCGGCCGGCAGTGTGACTTCGTCCCCGGCTGGGACTGCCACGGACTCCCCATCGAGCAGGCGGTGGAGAAGCGGCTGCGCGAGAAGAAGGTGGACAAGCGGACCCTGTCCCGGGACCAGTTCCTGGAGGCGTGCCGCGGCTACGCCACCGAGTTCATCGACGTGCAGCGGGCGGAGTTCCAGCGGCTGGGGCTCTTCGGGCAGTGGAGCAACCCGTACAAGACCCTGACGTTCGACTACGAGGCGCAGGAGATCCGCGAGCTCGCGACCTTCGCGCGTGGCGGGTATCTCTACCGGAAGAAGAAGCCGGTGTACTGGTGCCTCGCGGACCAGACGGCGCTGGCCGAGGCGGAGGTGGAGTACGAAGACCACGCCTCGCCGTCCGTCTACGTGGCCATGCCGGCGGCGGAGGGTGAACTCTCCGCGAAGTGGCCGCAGCTTCTGGGCAAGAAGGTGGCCTTCGTCATCTGGACCACCACGCCGTGGACGCTGCCGGCCAACCTGGCCGTCGCGGTGAACCCGGGCTTCACCTACGTCTTCTACGCGCTGGGTGACCGCGTGCTGGTGGTGGCCAGGGACCTGCTCGCGAAGGTGATGGCCGAGGTGGCCCCGGGCGAACTGCAGGTGAAGGACGCGAAGCTGCCGGGCGGTGAGCTGCAGGCGGTGGCGCTGTGCTCGTCCGACCGGGTGCTCGGCTACGCCGAGGGCAGCGAGCTGGAGGGACTCTCCTACCGCCACCCGTTCCTGGAGCGGACGGGCAAGGTCATCCTGGGCGAGCACGTGACGCTGGAGGCGGGCACGGGCCTCGTCCACACCGCGCCTGGCCACGGCCAGGAGGACTACGAGGTGGGGCTCCGCTACGGGCTGGACGTCTACAACCCCGTGCGCAACGACGGCCGCTACGACGACACGGTGGGGCCGCGGCTGGCGGGAATGAAGGTCTTCGAGGCCAACCCCGTGGTGGTGGACTGGCTGGTGGAGGCCGGGGCGCTGCTGAACGACAAGGCAGACAAGGTCAGCCACAGCTACCCGCACTGCTGGCGCTGCCACAATCCGGTCATCTTCCGCGCCACGCACCAGTGGTTCATCAACCTGGCGCACGGGTCCCTGCGCCAGAAGGCGTTGGACGAAATTGACCGCGTGCAGTGGATCCCGAAATGGGGCCGGGACCGCATCTTCAACATGCTCGAGGGCCGCCCGGACTGGTGCATCAGCCGCCAGCGGACCTGGGGCGTGCCCATCCCGGTGGCGCTCTGCGAGGGGTGCGGCCACGCGCACGTGGACGCGGCCTTCATGGAGAAGGTGGCGGACGCGGTGGAGAAGGAGGGGGCCGGGGCGTGGTACCGCGCGGAGCTCTCCGACCTGCTCCCCGCGGGCTTCGCCTGCCCGTCCTGCGGCAAGTCCCAGTGGCGCAAGGAGACGGACATCCTGGACGTGTGGTTCGACTCGGCGTGCAGCTTCGCTGCGGTTGCGGCGAAGCGGCCCAACCACGGCCTGCCGGTGGACCTGTACCTGGAGGGCTCGGACCAGCACCGCGGCTGGTTCCACAGCTCGCTGCTGGTGGGCGTGGGGACGCGCGGCCGAGCCCCGTACGAGGCGGTCCTGACGCACGGCTTCGTGGTGGACGGGCAGGGCCGCAAGATGAGCAAGAGCCTGGGCAACGTGGTGCCGCCCGAGAAGGTCATCAACCAGTACGGCGCGGAAATCCTCCGGCTGTGGGTGGCCTCGGCGGACTACCGGGACGACGTGCGCGTGTCCGACGAAATTCTCCGCGGGCTGGCGGAGACGTACCGCAAGGTGCGCAACACGCTCCGCTACGCGCTCTCCAATCTGTACGACTTCGACCCCGCGAAGGACGCGGTGCCGGACGCCGAGCTGCTCCCGCTGGACCGCTGGGCGAAGCTGAGGCTTTCGGAGTTGGTGGAGAAGGTGACGCGGGCGTTCGAGGCGTACGAGTTCCACCTGGTGAACCAGGCGGTGGTGGACTTCTGCGCGGTGGACCTGTCTGCCGTGTACTTCGACATCAACAAGGACCGGCTCTACACCTCCCGCGCGGACAGCCGGGCGCGGCGCAGCGCGCAGACGGTGATGCACGAGCTGGCCCGCACGCTGCTTTTGCTGGTGGCCCCGGTGATGAGCTTCACCGCAGAGGAGGCGTGGGGGTACCTGCCGGGGGACAAGGCGGCTTCCGTGTTTCTGGGCGAGTTCCCCAAGGCACGCGGGGTGACGGACGCGGACCGGGCGCTGCTGCAGCGGTTCGAGAAGCTGTTCGCGGTGCGCTCGGCGGTGCAGGGGCTGCTGGAGGCGGCGCGGCGGGACAAGCGCATTGGCAGTTCGGTGGAGGCGCAGGTGGTGCTGCACGCCACCGGGGAGGCGAAGGCCTTCCTGGAGGCGCACGCGGAGGAGCTGCCGGCGTACTTCATCGTCAGCCAGGTGACGTGGGCCGGGGCGCCGCCGGAGGGAGGGACGGCGCTGGCGCTGGCCCCCGTGTTCGGCACCGCGCAGGTGCACGCGGCGGTGACGGCGGCGGACGGTGCCAAGTGCCCGCGCTGCTGGCAGTACAGCGCGAAGGTGGGCGCGGGACAGGAGACGTGTGACCGCTGCGAAGATGCGCTCCGCTAGGACGTTCTTGCGAGAGGCGGTGGGCGGGCTGCCGGGGGCCTACTGGGTCCTCTGGGTTGCCACGCTCGTCAACAAGCTTGGAGCGTTCATCGTCCCCTTCCTGTCGCTGTACCTGGTGAAGCACCGGGGCCTGGGCGTGGCGGAGGCTGGGGCGCTGTTTTCGCTGTTAGGACTCGGCGGGCTCGTGGCCAACCCGCTCGGGGGTTGGCTGTCGGACCGCCACGGCCGCAGGGTTGGGATGCTGACCGGGCTGTGCGGCACCGCGGTGGCGGTGCTGCTGCTCTGGGCGGCAGAGGGGCGCGCCCAGCTGGCGGCGGCAGCCTTCTTCCTGGGCCTGATGATGGACCTGTACCGGCCCTCGGTGATGGCCATCGTGGCAGACGTGGTGCCGCGCGCGCACCAGCCGCGCGCCTACAACCTGCTGTACTGGGCGGTGAACGTGGGCTTTGCCGCTTCTCCGCTGGTGGCGGGGGCGCTGGGGGAGGCCCACTTCGACTGGCTGTTCTGGGGGGACGCTGCGACCACGCTCATGTGCGCGGGGCTCATCTGGCGGTTCGCCCCGGAGAGCCGCCCGGAGTCCGCCGCGCGGGACGCCGAGCAGGGTAGCCACCCGCTGGTGGCGTTGGGGGACGCGGTGTTCCTGCCCTACCTGGGGGTGAACTTCCTGGTGGCGCTGCTCTTCTTCCAGTTCTTCGTGGCGCTGCCGGCGGACATGGCGGCGCAGGGGCTGGGGGCGCGCGAATACGGCATGGCCATCTCGGTGAACGGGGTGCTCATCGTCCTCCTGCAGCCGGTACTGGGGGGGGCCATGGAGCGGATGCCGCGCGGGCGTGCGCTGGCGCTGGGGGCGCTGCTGACGGGGGCGGGGTTCGGCCTCTATGCGTGGGTGCGCTCGTTGGCGGGTTTTGCCGCCGGGGCCGCGGTGTGGACGCTGGGGGAGATCCTCATGTCGCCGGTCAACAGCAGCATCGTGGCGGACCTGGCCCCGGAGGCGCAGCGCGCCCGCTACCAGGGGGCGTACAACATGGCGTGGGCCTCCGCGGTGCTGGTGGGCCCGGCCGCGGGGAGCTGGGTGCTGGAGAACTGGGGCCGGGCGGTGCTGTGGGGCGGGTGCCTGCTGCTCGGCACGGCCGCGGCGGTGCTGCACCTGCTGCTCGTCCCGGCCCGGCGGGCGAGGCTGGGGGCGCTGGCGAGGGAGTAGGCCGGGCGCGGCAAGCCCTGGCGCGGCGCGGTGGCGTCCGTTGCTGCGGCGGGCTATTCCCCCGCTTCGCATGGACTTCGAGAGTCTCCGGGTAGAGCGGGATGGGCACGTGGCGGAGCTGGTGCTGCGGGGCCCCGGGAAGGGCAACGCGCTGGGGCCTGCCTTCTGGCGGGAGATGCCGGAGGCGCTGAAGCTGCTCGAGGCAGACGACTCGGTGCGGTGCGTGCTGCTGCGCGGCGAGGGGCGCGACTTCACCTACGGGCTGGACCTGCCGGGGATGCTGGAGTCCCTGGGGCCCCTCATCATGGGGGAGAACACCGCGGCGGAGCGGACGCGGCTGCACCGGATGATTCTTTCCATGCAGGGGGCCACCGAGGGGCTGGCGCGGATGACCAAGCCGGTGGTGGCGGCGCTGCACGGCTGGTGCATTGGGGGCGGGCTCAACCTGGTGGCGGCGGCGGACATCCGGTTCGCGGAGGCGTCCGCGCGCTTCAGCCTGCGCGAGGTGAAGCTGGCCATCGTGGCGGACATGGGGGCGCTGCAGCGGCTGCCGCGCGTCATCGGGGAAGGGCATACGCGGGAACTGGCGCTGACGGG
>VGRA01000115.1 GCA_016875515.1 Deltaproteobacteria bacterium
CACCCGGCGACCACCGTGGATGCGCAGACCGGCGTCCCGTCCGGCCTCTGTGCGCTGCCCTACGCGGTGCGAAACCTGGAGGACCCGGCCAACCCGGCCAGCAGGGATCTCGGGCCCCGGCAGGTCGTCTACCACCTCAACGAGACCTTCCCCGCGGACTTGAAGCCCGCGGCGGCGGAGCTGGCCCGGCAGTACGACGAGCTGTTCCGCGGCATCTACCGCGGGGCCACGGGGCGGGAGTCGCCGTCCCCGCTGTTCGTCCTCTGCCCCAACAACCCGGTGGAGGGGGGAGACCCGGCGGTGTGCGGCCCGGTGGGGACGAAGGCCCGCGTCGGGGACATCCGCTTCAACCTGCTCGCGTGGGTGGACCTGCCCACCTCGGCGGAGCTGCTCGGCTACGGCCCCACCAGCAACGATCCGGAGACGGGCGAGGTCATCAGCGCCTCCGCGCTCGTCTACGGCGCCTCCATCGATACCTACGCCGCGTGGGCCCGGGACCTGGTGCGCGTGGTCAACGGCGAGCTGTCCCTGCCGGACGCCGCGGCGGGGACGGACGTGGCCGCGTGGGTCTCCGCGCGCCCCTATGGCACGCGCAAGCAGGCCATGACGCAGGAGGAGGTGGACGGCGCGGCCTCCGCCATGGACACCTCGTGGATGCAGGGGCTCCCGCGCCTGCCCGCGGTGCGCAAGGGGAACGCCTCGGCCCTGCGGGCCATGCGCGGCGAGCGGCACTCGGCGCTCGCGCAGTCACCGCAGCTGCGCGCGGAGAGGGGCCACGCCGCCCGCCGCCTGCAGGCGCTGGAGCAGAGCGCGCTGCTGCCCTCGCTGGTGAACGACGAGGTGCTCATGGCGCAGGGGATGGACCCGCGCAGCCCGGTCCCGGCAGGCGCGCTGGCGGCGCTCAAGCCGCTGCAGCGGCTCGGCCCGGAGCGGTCCAGGCTGGCGGCCCGGCAGCGGGCGCGCCTGGGGGCGCACGCGGTGGACCTCAACGCCTCGCTGGACGACAGCGTCATCGGCTTTGCGCTGGCGCAGCAGGGGGTGGACCCGCAGGTGGTGTGGCGGCGGATCCGCGAGCTCGTCTTCCTGTCCACCGCGCTGCACGAGGTGGGGCACACGCTGGGGCTGCGGCACAACTTCGCCGCCAGCTACGATCCGCTGAACTACCCGAAGACGTACTGGGACCTGCGCACCGCCAACGGGACGAAGCAGCCGCGGCCGCGACACGTGGACCCGGAGACGCAGGCGGAGCGCGAAGGGGTGGTGCTCGCGGGCGGGCTGCGCGCCGGCATCTCCGAGTTCATGCAGTCCTCCGTCATGGACTACGGCGCGGGCTTCAACACGGACATCCACGGGCTGGGCAAGTACGACCGCGCGGCCATCAAGTTCGGCTACGGCGACCTGGTGGAGACCTTCACGGACGTGCGGGACGGGTACCTGATGGGGGCGCTGCAGGCCACCGCCACCTACGGCTCCACGCTGCCGCTGCTCGTCAGCTGCGACGGCAACGACTACGTCTCGGTGCACTACACGAAGCTGCCCCAGCTGGTGGACCCGGAGGCGCGCGTGGACGTGCCGCGGACGCAGGTGGAGCGGCGCATCCTGCGCCCGGACTGCGCCTACCCGGACACGGTGGAGGTGGACGGGGCGGGGCGGCTGGTGGTGCCGTACCAGTTCTGCTCGGACGAGTTCGACGGCGCGAGCCCCGCCTGCGCCTCGTTCGACCACGGCGCGGACGTGTACGAGGTGGCCCACGCGGCCATGGACCGCTACCGCGGCCACTACGTCTTCGAGGCCTTCAAGCGGGACCGGCTGGGGTTCAACCCCGAGGGGTACACGGACCGGCTGTACTGGAGGTACTTCGAGCCGCTGCGCGGGCTCATGCAGGCCTACGCGCTGGAGCGGGCGGGCCTCTCGGACGCGCTCCCGGACGACGGCACGCCCGGCAACTTCTGGCGCTCGGCGGACGGGTGGGGGGCGTGGACGGTGGCCACCACGGACACCTTCAACTTCTTCGGCGAGGTGCTGATGACGCCGGAGCCCGGGCCGTACCAGCGGTACGCGGGGGTGGACGGGCGAGAGGCCTGGTACCTGGATCCCTATTCGCTGGACGCCCCCGGCTTCACGCTCCCGCTGGGCGTGGGGCGGACGTTCGCCACCGAGTGGGAGTTCGACTCGGGCTACTTCTGGTACGACCGCATCCGCGTGGTGGGCAGCTTCCTGGACAAGGTGGCCGCCATCTCCGAGCTGACGGACCCGGAGACCTTCTTCGTGGGCAAGGACGTCTCCTCGGACGTCCGGCAATTCTCCATCAACTACTCCCGGCTCTACCCGCGGCAGGTGACGGACACCTTCGCGGCGCTGATGACGGACCGGTGGGACCGGGTGGCCCCGGTGTGGAGCGGGGGACGGCTGCAGCACCGCCCCATCAGCGGCACCATCACCATCCCGGGCGGGGGCGTGGCGCCGGTGGACCCGCAGGTGGGCTTCACGGTGCAGCTGTACCTCGGCGCCCTCGGCCACGCCTACATCCCGGGTGGCTGGGAAGGCGCCTTCACGGACAGCGCCCGGCTGTGGCTGGACGGCAGCGACGGCGCGCTCACCCCGGCGCTGCCCACGGTGTCCTTCGAAGATCCGGTCAGCGGCAAGACGTACGTGGCCGTGTCCTACAAGAGCGGCATCCTGGAAACGGGCATTGCGGCGCGCATGGTGTCCCGCGCCAACGAGCTGAAGGGGCTGCTGGACCCGGCAGACCCCTCCACTCCGGCGGCGCTCCGCGCCTACGTGCAGCTGATGGAGGCCATGCGAAGCCTCTCGGAGCTCTACAAGAACCCGGCGTATTGAGTCAGAGTCTCCACCCGCCATGAGCTCTCCCAAGGCCGTCCTGACCTGCGCGCTGACTGGCGTGCTGACCGATCCCGCGCAGCACCACGTCCCCGTCACGCCGGAGGAGATGGCGCGCGAGGCCCGCCGGGCGCGGGATGCGGGGGCCTCCATCGTCCACGTGCACCTGCGCAACCAGGAGCCGGGGCTGGGGCGGCTGCCGTCCTGGGACCCGGGCGTGGCAGACGCGGTTTGCGGGGCCATCCGGGCGGAGGTGCCGGGCCTCCTCATCAACCTCACCACCGGTGTCATTGGCCCGGACCTCAGCGGACCGGTGGCGTGCCTGGAGCGGGTGAAGCCGGAACTGGCCGCGCTGAACGCGGGCTCGCTCAACTACCTGAAGCTGCGCAGCAACAACGACTGGGCGTGGCCCCCCATGCTGTTCGACAACCCGGTGGAGAAGGTGGAGGCGTTCGCCGAGGTGATGCGGCGGCTGTCCATCGTCCCCGAGTGCGAGTGCTTCGACACCGGCATCCTGCGCAGCGTGGCGCTGTACGCCCGGCGGGGCATGGTGCCCAACCCGCCGCACGTCTCGCTGGTGATGGGGGTGGAGTCCGGGATGCCGGCGAAGGCCGAGTGGCTGCCGCTGCTCAAGCAGGAGATGCTGCCCGGGACCCACTTCCAGGTGATTGGCATTGGGCGCGAGGAGGTGTGGAAGCTGCATCGCGCGTGCGCCGAGCAGGGCGGGGACCTGCGCACCGGCCTGGAAGACACCTTCTACCTGCCGGACGGCACCAAGGCGACGAGCAACGGGCAGCTCATCGAGGCGCTCGCCCGGGTGGCGCGTGACGCCGGCCGCGAGGTGGCCACGCCCGCCGAGGCGCGTGCCATCCTGGGCGTGAGGGCCGCGTGAGCAGGAGGCCGTTGGCGGCGTCTGCCGGGCTCACGCCGTTGGTGGAGCGTGTCGTCAGCCACATTGAGGAGGCGAGGTCCCGGGTTGTCCGCTCCGTCAACACCTCGATGGTGATGGCGTCCGGGCACATTGGCCGGGAGATCGTCGAGTTTGTCCAGAGGGGTTCTCGCCGCGCCGAGTACGGGGATCAGGTCCTGGAGGCCCTGTCTCGTCAGCTCCAATCGCGGGTGGGGCGTGGGGACTCGGTCACGAACCTCAGGTACCGCCGCCTGTTTTACCTCCGCTACCGGGACCGTGTACCCCAGTTTCATCACGAACGACGTGATGAATCCCCTGGCGGCTTCTCTTCTCGGCTCTCGTGGACGCATTACCGGACGTTGACCCGGGTGGAGGACCCACAGGCGCGCAATTTCTACGAAAGGGAGGCTGCGAGCGAGCAGTGGTCCGTGCCTCACCTCGAACGGCAGATCAGCACGCAGCTGCACCTGCAACTGCTCAAGAGCCGAAACAACCAAGGGGTGCGCGAGCTGGCGCGGAAGGGTCAGGTCGTCGAACGGCCGATGGATCTGATCAAGTCGCCCGTGGTGCTTGATTTCCTCGACCTGCCGGACCGACCGCAGTGGCGGGAGTCCGATCTCGAGGGTGCCGTCATTGGCAAACTCTCCCATTTCCCCCTGGAGCCCGGTAAGGGGTTCGCGTTCGTCGCGCGGCAGAAGCGCCTCTCCTTCGAGGAGGACGCGTTCTTCATCGGCCTCGTCTCCTACAACGCCATACTCAAGCGCCTCCTGCTGGTGGACCTCAAGCTGGGCAAGCTCACCCACCAGGACTTCGGCCAGATGGACAGCTGCGTCCGGCTCTTCGATGCGCAGGGACGGACCGCGGGCGACGGTCCAACCCTCGGGCTCATCCTGTGCGCAGAGAAAAACGAGACGTTGGCCAGGTACTCCGTGCTCCACGAACACGAACGGCTGTTTGCGGCGAAGTACGTGACCTATTTGCCTACCGTCGAGGGACTCGAGCGGGAACTCCCCCGCGACCGGCAAATTGCCGAGGACGTGGTTGACGCCCGGCCCCCGCGCCGGAGGTCCCGGGCGAGGCCGGTGGGGCGAGGTTCGAAAGGGCGGAGACGGTGAACTCTTCACACCCCATGGGCCCGCTCAAGGCCCACTTCCAGAAGTTCCTGCAGGCAGAGCCCGGGCGGCTGCACTTCGCCGCGCACAGCCACCACCCGTGGCCGGACGTGACGGAAGCCGCCCACGCCCAGGCCTGGAAGGACGCCGCGCAGTACGCGGACGAGAAGTGGGACGTGGTGTTCGACGAGGTGTGGCCCGAGGCCCAGCACCACGTGGCCTCCGAGCTGGGGCTGCCGGACGCGGGCACCGTCACCTTCGCCCCCAACACGCACGCCTTCGTGCTGCGGCTGCTCTCCTGCCTGGGCCCGAGGCCCCGGGTGCTGACCACGGACTCGGAGTTCCACTCCTTCGAGCGGCAGCTGCGGCGTCTGGAGGAGGCGGGCGCCGTGGAGGCGGTGCGCGTGCCGGCCGAGCCGTTCCACACGTTTCCGGACCGGCTGGTGGAGGCCTCGCGCGCCCGGCGGTTCGACCTGGTCTTCTTCAGCCAGGTCTTCTTCAACTCGGGGGCGGTGGTGGGGGATCTCACGTCCCTCGTGAACGCCCTGCCCGAGGGGCCGCTCGTGGCGGTGGACGGGTACCACGGGTTCCTCGCGGTGCCCACGGACCTCTCCCCCCTCCACGCAAGGACGTTCTACCTGGGCGGCGGCTACAAGTACGCCATGGCCGGGGAGAACGCCTGCTTCCTGCACGTGCCATCCGGGGCGCCGGCGCGGCCGGTGGACACCGGCTGGTTCGCGGCGTTCGGCGCGCTGGAGGCGCCGCGGGGCGGGGAGGTGGCGTACGGGCCCGGGGGCATCCGCTTCGCCGGGGCCACGTTCGATCCCACCGGCCTGTACCGGCTCAACGCCGTCATGCGGTGGCGCCAAAGCGTGGGGCTCACCACGGCGGAGTCCCTCGCCCACGCGCACAGGTTGCAGCGGCGTTTCCTGGGCGGGCTGGAGGGGACGGCGCTCTCGGGCGTGCCGCTGGTGGTGCCGGAGGCGGAGGGGCGCGGCCACTACCTGACGTTCCGGACGCAGAAGGCGCGTGAGTGGACCGCGCAGCTGCGGGAGGCGCGGGTCATCACGGACGCGCGCGAGGACCGGCTGCGGTTCGGCTTCGGCGTGTACCAGGACAGCCGGGACGTGGACGCGCTCCTGGGCCGCCTCAACGCCCTGACGTGAGCTCGCGCAGCCGGTGCATCACGCCCGGGAGGTTGCGCTCCTGCGCGGCCTGCACCAGCCCCTGCGGCAGCCCCACCTTGGGCTGGGCGTGGAGCCGGTAACGGGCCAGGGTCCGCTGGGCGTTGCCGCGGAAGGGGACCAGCTCCCAGCTGCCCTGGTTGAAGTCGTAGTCGCCGCGCAGGAGCTTCCACTCGCGCAGCCACCGCTTGCCGGGATCCACCGTGTGGACGGCGCGGTTGATGGACGTGAGGTCCGACAGCGGGAAGGGCATGTCCGTGGTCACCTCGCAGGTGACGGTGTTCCCCTCGCGGGAGAGTTCCTTCGAGGCGGCGATGCGGTTGAAGTGCCGCGCGTAGTGGGCGCAGTCACTGACGATGGCCCACACCTTCTCCGGCGGGGCGTCGATGACGGCCTCCACCTGGGCGAGCGGGACGCGGGCGCCCTCCACGGGCTCGGCAGAGGCGAGTACCTCGCCGCGGTCCAGCTTGGCCTCGCGGTCCTCCGCGGCGAGCGAAGGGGAGGCAAGCAGCAGCAGGGCCGGGAGCAGGGTGGCGGGGCGGATCACGCGGCCTCCGTTGGGTGGGCATGGCGGCCCACGAAGGTGGCGAGCTGGTCCACCACCCAGTGGGGATCATCCAGCGGGAGATCGTGCCCGCCGTCCGGATGGGAGGCCACCGGCAGCCGCAGCCGGGAGGCGATGCGGTCCGAGATGGCGGGGTGGACCAGCCGGTCCCCGCGCCCCACCATGACCAGCGCAGGAACGTACAAGCGTTGCGGCAGGGTGAAGCGGAGGCCCGCGGCGAGCTGGCGGGCGGCCACGTCCGGCGGCACGGGGCGCTCCACGGCCAGCTGGGTCCAGGTGCGCGTGGCCTCCTCGAGCGCGGCGCCCGAGAGCCGGGTGGTCATGCCCAGGATGGTGCGCTCGCGCGCGGCGTCACTGCCCACGGCGCAGCGGGCGAGATCTCTCGCGCGCTGGTAGCGGAGCCGCTCCCAGGGGAAGCCCGCGTCCGCGGCGGAGGTGTTGACCACCACGCCGTGGCTGAAGTCCTCCGGGTGCCGGGCCATCCAGTCCAGCGCCACCATCCCGCCCAGGGAGACGCCGAGGATGCCCCAGCGCTCGCCGGGCTTCCGGTGGGGCAGGAAGCGGGCGCGGAGATCCTCGGTCATGCCGGCCACGGTGGTGGGGGCCGGGAAGCCCAGCTGCGTGCCCACGCCGGCGTGGTCCAGGGACAGCGGCGCATGGCCCATGCGCGCCTGCAGGAGCGCGGGGAATTCACCCGTGTGGCGGGCGTCCCTCACCAGGCCCTTCAAGAGCAACCAACGCATGGCCGGTAGAACTGCCACGCGGGGGCGGATATTCGCAAGAGGGGGGCGGCTGTGCTCAGGAAGCGAGCAGCAGGCGCCGCAGCTCGGATGCGACGGCGGCCTTCTTCATGTCTCCCCTGGCAACGGCCATGGTGAG
>VGRA01000116.1 GCA_016875515.1 Deltaproteobacteria bacterium
CACCTCCGCCTCGGCGGGGCCCAGGGAGAACATCGTCTTGTTGTCGTCGTCCGCAGGGGCCTCCACGGCGGGCGCCGCTGCCTCCAGCTCTATCTCCTCGCTCTCCTCCGGTTCGACGGGGCCCAGGGAGAACATCGTCTTGTTGTCGTCGTCCGCAGGGGCCTCCACGGCGGGCTCCGCTGCGTCCAGCTCTATCTCCTCGCTCTCCTCCGGTTCGACGGGGCCCAGGGAGAACATCGTCTTGTTGTCGTCGTCCGCCGAGGGGACGTCTGCCGCCTCCAGCTCGTTCTCCTCGCTCTCCTCGTCTGCAGGCCCCAGGGAGAACAGGGTCTTGTTGTCGTCCGAGGCGGGGGCTTCGCCGCCCTCGGTGCCCTCGGGGGTCTCCTCCCGGCGCCAGCCCTGGTCTCCGGTGTTGACCAGCTCCGGGTTGTCCAGGAACTCGGCCCCGGAGGCCAGCTGCACCGGCTCGTCCGCGTCCCCGGAGACCTCCAGCTCGATGGGCTCCGGCGCGGGAGCGGCCTCATCGGGCGGAGCCCCGGTGCCGTCCGGGGTCCAGCTGCCCGTCAGCTGGTTCAGGTCCCCGGTCTCCACCTCCAGCTCCACCGGGGGGACCTCGTCCACGGAGACGCCGCGGTCGTCCTCGGAGCCCTCGGCGCGGACGAACTCCGCGTTGGACGCGAGCGCGACCGGCTCGTCCGGCGAGGCAGACATGTCGATGTCCAGCTCGATGGGCTCCGGCGCGGCCTTCACCTGCGTGGCCGCCGCCAACTCCTCGCTGAGCCGGGCGCGCAGCTCCTCCCAGCGCGCCTCCTCCTCGTCGCTGAGGATCTCGAACTGCCGCTTCTCGTCCAGTGCGCGGAACTCTTCGAGCTCTGACAGTTGATCCGACATCGTCCACCCGGGGCAGGGGCCGGGTGGGATGAACGGTCACCCCCGGCCGGATTGAAGTCCGACACTCTACGCGCAACGCGCCGGCGCCGGAAGTTCCCCGCCGGGGTCCCGGCTACCGGCCCTGGGCCTGCTTGCGGACCTCGGCGTCCAGCGTCTCCGCCGTCCGCCCGTAGCGGCGCTCCAGCACCTCGGAGAACGCCGCGCCGCCCTTCACGTCCGCGAGCAGCTGCAGCAGCCCCGGGAAGCCGCCCCGCTTGGCGAGCTCGCGCACCGACAGCGCGCAGAAGCCGTAGGCGGCCGCCGGGTCAGACGCGCCGATGGGGCCCTGGTGCTCCATGGAGGCCAGCGTGGGCAATGTGCCTCCGGCGGCGGCGCCCTTCATCCGGGCGGCCACGCCAATGGGCGGCCCGTCCCCGCCGAGGGACCGCCACTCCACGAACTCGGCAATGCCCTCTGAGAACCAGTGGGGCAGCCGCGCGTTGTCGGCCAGTTCGTCCGTGACCGCGTGCACATACTCGTGGGTGAGCGTGGCCTTCACCTCCCGCGTCATCTCCGCCGAGTCGTTCATCCGGATGGATCCGCTGGAGTAGAGGCCGGCCACCGACCGGGCCATGCCCTCCCCGTGGTGGATGGTGAACTCCTCGCGCGTGTAGAGGACGACGTCCAGGGGGGCCTTGCGGACCGTGCCGAGGATGCGCTGGGTGGCCTCCCACGCCTCGTTCATGGCGGCCTGGATGCGCCCCTCGTACTCCGCGCGCTGCCCGAAGTCTCGCCCCTGGCTGAAGTACCGGAAGCGGAAGCGGCTGTTCTGCCGCACGCGCATGCCCGCAGGCCCCTCCGCGGACTCGTACGTCAGCGAGCCCTCGTCGGACGTCCCGGGCTCCACGCGGCCGCCGCCGGCCGTGGACCCGGGCGTGGACGGCGGTTCCGGCGCCCCGGACAGGATGCGCCGCTCAATGGCGTCCGCCTCCTGCAGCGCCGCCTTCTCCTCCTTCAGCCCCGCGCGCGCCTTGCCCAGCAGCGCCTTCGCCTCCGCGGCGCGGGGGGACTTCGGCGGCACCTGCTCCAGCACGGAAGCGGCCCCCTTCAGGTCCCGCTCCTCCAGCAGCTGCTGCCCCAGCTCCACCGCCAGGTCACCGTCCCCCGGGAACTTCTTGAGCCCCCGCCGCAGCGCCGCCTCCGCTGCCGAGGCCTGCTCCGTGGCCCGCGCCGTCCGGGCCAGCTGCAGCATCACCGCGGGGGTGGAGTGGAACTTCTCAGCCAGCTCGGCGAGCGACCAGGCCATCACCCCGTCCGTCCCGGCCAGGGTCCGCGAGCCGTCCAGGAGCAGCCCGGACAGGGCAGGGCGGTCCGCCGCGGAGACGGTCTCAGGCTTCACGGACGAGAAGCCCAGGTACAGCTCCTCCCACGCCTTCTCGGCGGCCCAGGCGCGGGCCTGTTGGACGGTGGGAGCGGCTGTGAGGGCGAGGGCGAGGAGGAGGGCGTGCACTGTGGCGCGCAGTATCCCCCCGCTACTGGGTGACCTGCCAGCCCTGCTGGGAGAGGGCCGCCTTGAGCTCGGCCACGTGGTCCACGCCGCGCGTCTCCAGCATGGCCTCCACCTGCACCTCGCCCAGGGACACGGGGGAGAAGGCGCGGTGGTGGTAGATCTCCACTACGTTCGCCCCGTGCTCGGCAATGGCGGTCACGAACCGCGCCAGCATCCCGGGGCGGTCCGGCAGGGTGACCTTCAGCCGCACCAGCCGGCCGTCCTTCACCAGGCCGCGCTCGATGATGCGGCTCACCAGGTTCACGTCGATGTTGCCGCCGCACAGGATGACGCCGGTCTTCTTCCCCTTCGCCTGCGGGATGCGGCCGCTGAGCAGCGCCGCCAAGCCGGCCGCCCCCGCCCCCTCCACCACGGACTTCTCCCGCTCCAGCAGCAAGAGGATGGCCGCCGCCAGCTCCTCCTCCTCCACCGTGACGATGTCGTCCACGTACTTGCGGATGACCTCGAAGGTGAGCTTCCCGGGCCGCTTCACTGCCAGGCCGTCCGCAATGGTCTGCGCGGGCTGCAGGTGCACCACGTGGCCGGCCTCCAGGGAGGCCTTCATGGCCGGCATCACTGCCGGCTGGACGCCAATCACCTGGATGCGCGGGTTGGTCTCCTTGAGCGCCAGCGCAATGCCGCTGATGAGCCCTCCCCCGCCAATGGGCACCACCACCACTTCCAGATGCCGGAACTGCTCCAGCAGTTCCAGCCCCACGGTCCCCTGACCGGCCATCACCTGGTCGTCGTCGAACGGGTGGACGAACGTGCGCCCCTCCGCCTTCTGCACGCGCACCGCCTCGTCGAACGCCTCGTCGAAGCCATTGCCCTTCAAGATGACGTTGGCGCCGTAGCCGCGGGTGCGCGAGGCCTTGATGAGCGGGGTGCGCTCCGGCATCACGATGGTGGTGGAGATGCCCAGCCGGCCCGCGTGGTAGGCCACCCCCTGCGCGTGGTTGCCGGCGCTCGCGGACACCACCCCCGCGGCCTTCTCCGCGTCCGTCAGCTGCAGCAGCTTGTTGAGCGCCCCGCGCTCCTTGAAGGAGCCGGTGCGCTGCTCGTTCTCGAACTTGAAGTGAAGCTGGGCGCACCCCGTCTCCGGGAAGTGCTCGGTGCGGCTGAACTGGGTCCGGGTGACGGCCCCGGCGATGCGCTTCTGGGCGGATTCAATGTCGGACAGGGAGATCACGCGCGGCCTCGCTGCGGGGCTGATACCATCCGCCCCCGTGAAGGTCACGCCCACCGCCCTGCGTCTGTGTTCCCTCGTCCTCCTCACCGCCACCGCCGTGCTGGCGCCGCTGGCCGGCTGCGGTTCCGCGCAGCCCACCTGCTCCGCATCCAACTGCGTCGGCTGCTGCGAGGAGGACACGTGCATCCCCCCCTCCCAGACGACCAACGGCCAGTGCGGCGGCTCCGGCAGTGCCTGCCGTGCCTGCCTCCCGGGCCAGGCCTGCCTGGACAGCGCCTGCGTGAAGACCGGCGAGGGGCTCTGCACCCCGGACACCTGCACCACGGGCTGCTGCCAGGGAGGGACGTGCGTGCAGCCGGGGGCGCAGACGGCGGCGGCGTGCGGCGGCGCGGGGACCGCCTGCCGCGCCTGCGCCACGGGCCAGGCGTGCGCGTCCGGCGCCTGCGTCACCCCGGACCCCTCCTGCGGACCGGGCAACTGCGCCGGCTGCTGTGACGGCGACACCTGCGTCCTCTCCGCGGCCCAGACCGCCTCCCGGTGCGGCCGCTCCGGGGACGCGTGCATGGCGTGCCTGGCGGGCCGCACCTGCTCGGCAGGGCAGTGCACCCTGTCCGGAACGGGCGGGGGCGGCGGGGGAGGCAGCACCACCTGCTCGGCCGCCAACTGTGCCGGCGGGTGCTGCTTCGGCAACACCTGTATCGTCTACACCGCGCAGGGCAACGCCCAGTGCGGCAAGGGCGGGGCGGCCTGCAACGGCTGCGCGTCCGGCCAAGTGTGCACCGCCGGGGCCTGCGCGCCCTCCGGCACGGGCGGCGGGACGGGAGGCGGAACGGGCGGAAGCGGCGGCACCACCTGCAACGCCACCACCTGTCCGTCCGGCTGCTGCAGCGGCAACACCTGCGTGGCCCCGTCTGCGCAGTCCACCTCCGCGTGCGGCAAGGGGGGCGACGTCTGCAAGACCTGCGCGTCCGGCCAGGCCTGCAGCGCGGGGGCGTGTGCCACGCCGTGCAACGCCACCACCTGTCCATCCGGCTGCTGCAACGGCAGCACCTGCGTGGCCTTCACGGCGCAGTCGGAGGCCCAGTGCGGCACGTCCGGCAACACCTGCTCGGCGTGCGCCACGGGCAAGGTGTGCGCCTCCGGCGTCTGCACCACGCCGTGCGACGGCACCAACTGCCCGTCCGGGTGCTGCAACGGCAACACCTGCGTGGCGCAGGCGAACCAGGCGGTGGCCCAGTGTGGCAAGGGCGGGGCGTCCTGCAAGGCCTGCGCGGCGGGCCAGTCCTGCACCGCGGGGGCCTGCGTCAGCCCGTGCAACGCCACCAGCTGCCCGTCCGGCTGCTGCAACGGCAACACCTGCGTGGCCGTCGCCGCCCAGGGCGCCTCCCGGTGCGGCAAGTCCGGGGCCGCGTGCGCGGCGTGCGCCACCGGGCAGGTGTGCAGCTCGGGCACGTGCGTCACCGGCTCCAGCGGCGGCGGGGCACTCGGAGACCCCTGCACCGCCAACGCGGACTGCGCCGGCGGGCTGTGCCTGCAGCAGGGCAGCGCGGCCACGGCCACCACCTGGCCCGGCGGCTACTGCTCCAGGGCGTGCACCACCACCACGGACTGCGGCAAGGACGCGCAGGGCAACCCCCTGGGCTACTGCAACGCCTCCGGCGCTTGCCTGAAGGCCTGCAGCGCCACCACCGGCCAGTCCAATTGCCGCAGCGGCTACGTGTGCGACATCGGCTGGATTGCCTCCGCGCGCACCACGGCGAAGGCGTGCGTGTGGAAGTGCATCTCCAACTCGGACTGTGGCGGCGGCAGCATCTGTGACTCGGGGGCGGCGGCCGGCTACTGCGCCGGGGGCGCCACCTACCGGTGCATCGGGCAGGGGTACGTGGCCACGCCCACCTGCTTGAACGGCGCCACCTGCAAGGCCAACGGCTACTGTCCCTAGGGCCCGCCATGCCGCGCAAGCGCTACAACCTCGAGGAGGAGGACGAGGCGCAGGACCTCGAGTCCTTCCTCGCCGGCTCGGCAGACGACGAGTCCTCCGAGGCGGAGGACGGGGACGGCGAGGAGGGGCGTGCGGCCCGCGCCCGGGCGGCGCTGGACCGACTGGCCGCGCGCATCCGCGCGCTGCGGGAGATGCGGGGCCTCACGCAGGACGCGTTCGCGGAGCGGTGCCACATCTCCGTCAGCTTCGCCTCGCTGCTGGAGCGCGGTGAGCGCTCGCCGTCCTACGAGACGTTGGTGCAGGTGGCGGAGGCGCTGGAGGTGCCGCTGCCAGAGCTCTTCCGCACCGCGGGGGAGGAGTCTCCCGAGGACCCGTACCATGGCCGCCTGGTGGAGGTGGCCCAGAAGCTGAAAATGGGCCACGCGCAGGTGGACCGGCTGGTGGCGGTGGCCAGGGCGCTGTTCGCCCCGCTGCCCAGCCCGCCGGGGGCGCAGAAGTCCCGCGCCGGGCTCGCCTGCAGCGCGGCCGGGTGCGACCGGCCGGTGCTCGCGCGCGGGCTGTGCTCGTCGCACTACCACAAGGCCCGGCGCGAGCGCGGCGGCTGACGGGGAACGGCTAGGCGCCGGGCTTGCGGGCGCGCTCGATCTTCAGCGGCCGCCCGGCCAGCTCCTTGCCCTGGAGCGCCTCGAAGGCGGCCACGTCCACCTCCACCACGTCCACGTAGGAGTAGTTGCCGCGGACCTCGACCTGCGTGACGCGGCCGGCGGGAGCGCCGAGGGACTCCAGCGCGGGGCCCAACCCCTCGGCCGTCACCTTCTCCGCACGGCCCACGCCCACCCACAGCCGGGCGCTCCCCTCTGGGATGGGCTTCGCCTCCGGGCGGGGGGCGCGCTCGCGACGGGGACGGCGCTCGCCGGCGGAGGTGCCATTAGCGGGCGCGGCGGCGGTGCCCTCTGCCGGCGCCTGCTCGGACGTGGCAGGCGGTGCAGTCTCGGCGGGGGCCGCGGTGCGCTCCCGCTCGCCCCGCGGCCGGCGCTCGCGCCCCTCGCGGTCACCACGCTCACCGCGCCCGCCCCGGCTGCGCTCGCCCGTCCGGGAGCGCCCCTCGCGGCGGGGCCGCTCAGCAGGCTCCTCGGGGTACGGCGCGTGCACCACCTCTGGCTGGCCGGCGGCGCGCGCCTTCTCCATCCGGTGGCGCGTGAAGTAGTACTTGAGCAGGAAGGCGGTGAGGTCCGCCGAGTCCCCGCGGGCGCTCAGCTGCTGGGCCAGGGGAAGGAAGCCCTCGTACACGACGGCGGCGGCGCCCTCCTTAATCTCCGCCACGTGCCGCTCGGTCCAGCGCTTGAGCGACTCCTCCGCGGAGGGCAGGGGGCGCCTGTCGAACTTGATGCCGAACTTCTTCTCCAGCGTGGAGAACGTCATGGCCTCGCGGCCGGACAGCAGGTTGATGGCGGTGCCCTTGTTGCCGATGCGGCCGGTGCGCCCCACGCGGTGCAGGTACACGGCCGGATCCTCGGGCAGGGAGTAGTTCACCACGTACTCCAACCCGGAGATGTCGATGCCGCGCGCGGCGATGTCGGTGGCCACCATGAAGGCCAGCTCCCCGGCCTTCACGCGGGCCATGACGCGCTCGCGCTCCTTCTGCGGCAGGTCCCCGTTGAGCACCTCCGCGTCGAAGCCGTTGCGGTTGAGCACCGCGCACACGAGCGTGGTGTCGTCCCGCGTGTTGCAGAAGACGATGGCGTTGCGCGGCTCGTGCATCTCCAGCGCGTAGACGAGCTGACGCGGCTTGGGCAGCTCCTCGCTCACCGGGTAGACGATGTGGTGGATGTGCTCCACTGTGAAGACGTCACCGGAGAGCAGCAGCGTCTCGGCGTCCGTCGTGTACCGCTGGATGAGGCGCTGGATGTCCGTG
>VGRA01000117.1 GCA_016875515.1 Deltaproteobacteria bacterium
CCGCTGGGCCCGGTCGCACACCCAGCGGATGAGCCCGGGCAGCAGCCGGCTGGCCGCGAGCAGCAGCCGGGCCTCCAGCCCGGGGACGATGCTGAACCTGCCCGAGGCCACCCCGTCCAGCATGGCGTCCGCCACGGTGTCCGCGGTGAGCGTCTTCGCGGTCCCCGCGATGGCCCGCGTCTCGGCGGGCTTGAACTGGTTCTCGAACGCCAGCTGCGGCGTGTCCGTGTCCGGGGGCAGGCAGACGCTCACCTGCACCTGGTGCGGCCACATCTCCGCGCGCAGCGCCTCGGAGAAGCCCACCAGCGCGAACTTGCTGGCCGCGTACCCCGTGTACCCGTAGATGCCCACGGCGCCCGCCATGCTGGCGGTGTTCAGCACCGCGCCGCCTCCCCGGGCGACGAGGTGGGGCAGCACCACGCGGCACACGTTCACCGCGCCGAAGTAGTTCACCTCCATCATCTCGCGCAGGTGGTGCGCCTGCAGCTCGAGGAAGCGCCCGGGCATGACGCAGCCGGCGTTGTTGAAGAGCGTGTCCACGGGATGCTCCGCCAGGTGGCGCCCGAGCACCTCGCCCACGGCGGCCGCGTCCGTCACGTCCAGCGGCAGCGCGTGCACCGTTGCCCCCGGCGTCCGGGCGAGGAGGGCCTCGCGCGCCTGCGCCAGCACGTCCGCGCGGCGCGCCACGAGCGTCAGCCTGGCCCCGCACGCCGAGAGCTTGTGCGCGCACGAAAGCCCGATGCCGCTCGAGCCCCCGGTGATGAGCACCGAACGACCGGAGAACCACGCCCTCGTCGATGCACGCATCCCTGACCCCGTTGTCTTGCCACGCCCGGGGGGAACCTTGGCCCAGCCATGGAGGCGCCGTCACCTGCGTTCAAGGCGCGCGGGGCATGGGAGGGCGCAATGGGGTTAGGCTCGCGTGGCCATGGTCCCGGCCATCCCCTCCCCTTCCGTCGTCCGTTTCCACCCGGCTGCCGCCGGCCTGCTGCTCCTGCTGCTCGCGCCGGGCTGCGGCAGCGGCAATGGCGGCGGCGGTGCGGATGCCGGCGCCCCGTTCGGCGTCGATGGCGGCGCCCCGGACGCGGCCTGGGTGGCCGCGTTCGACGCGTGGCTCGCGCCGCAGGTGGCGCCGCTTTTGGACGTCAACGGCGCGCCGGGCAAGGCCACGGGCGTGGTGGTGGGGGTGTCTGCGCCCGGGCTGCGGCACGCCTTCGGCTACGGGGTCAGCCGGGTGGGGGGGGAGGCCCCCCACGGGGACACCGTGTTCGAGGTGGGCTCGCTGACCAAGGTGTACACCGGGCTGCTGCTGGGGCTCGCGGTGGAGGACGGCAGCGCCGCGCTCGACGAGCCCCTGGACGCCTTCTTCCCCGGCGGCGCGCCGAGCCGGGGCGGGACGTCCGTCTCGCTGCTGGACCTGGCCACGCACCACTCCGGCCTCCCCAACTACGATCCCGGCTACAGCTCCGGCGTGCCCATGAACCCGGGCGCGAACTACGCGGAGGCGGACCTGGCCGCCTGCATGGCCGGCGGGTGCCCGCTGGACTCCGTGCCCGGCACGCGGGCGCAGTACTCCAACCTGGGCTCGGGGACGCTCGGCTACGTCCTGGGCAAGCGCGCCGGGGCCGCCGGCTACCAGGCCCTGCTCTCGCAGCGGGTGCTCGTCCCGCTGCAGCTGCAGGACACCGCCACCGTCCCGTCCCCCGCGCAGCAGGCCCGCCTCGCGCAGGGGTACGCGGGCGGCAGCCCGGCCCCGAAGCTGCAAATCGGCGAGCCTCTGGCAGGTGCCGGCGCGCTGCGCTCCACCGCGTTCGACGTGCTGCGCTTCGTGGAGTCCGCCTCGGGCACGGGGGGCCCCGCCCTTGCCGCTGCCTGGCAGCGGGTGCTGACGCCGTACCGCGGCGCGGGTGTCCCCGGCACGCAGATGGGGCTTCAGGTGGCGGTGGAGCCGGTGGGCGGTGCGACCGTCTACTCGAAGAGCGGCGGCACCCCCGGCTTCTCCAGCCACCTGCTGTTCACCGCCTCGCCGCACGCCGCGGTGGTGGTGTGGGCCAACGGCAAGGCCGTGGAGATAAGGCCGCTTGCCCTGGCGGCGCTGGAGCGGCTGCAGGCGCCCCGCTGAGCACGCCTGGACCGCCCGCCGAGCCTGGTGCATCCACCCGCCCGTCACCTCGAGAGGGGTGAGCACGTGCGGGACGACGACCCCGGTGGCGGACGGCGTCGCCGGCCAGGACGGCGACGCGGAATCCAGGGAACGTGATGGAGTGAACCGGGGACCGCTTCGACGCGTTCCACGAGGTGACGCGCGGCGCCGGCTGGGACGACATGGAACCTGCGGAGCTCCTGGCCTCGGCCTCCGGGCAGGCGGCCCCGCCCCGCAGGGTGCAACACGTCGGGTTCCGCTGCGCGCGCCAGGGGCCGTCTCCGGCGGCTGGACACGGCGGGCGCCCCGGGACGAGGCTCGGCGCCGTGACTTCCGCGCACGCCTTCCCCCGCAGGATGGCCACGCCCCCCGTGCCGCTGGCCGGACCGCGGTGGGCGCGTGCGTGCCTCGCGTCGCTGGCGCTCCTGTTCCCCGCCGGATGCCAGCTGCTGAAGGAGGGCGCCCCGGAAGAGCCCGCCGGCCCGGAGCTCGTCACGCTGGTGCTGACGGACCTGGGCGTTCCCCACACCAACGTCCCCAGCCCGTCAGAGCGCCGCGCCCTCTACCAGGCGCGGTGCGCCCTGGGAGAACGCGTGGCGTGCGAACTGCTCAAGCCCCTGGTACTCCCGCTCACCTGGTCCTGGGGCAAGTTGGACAAGGCTGCGCTGCTGGAGGCGTGCCGGGGAGGGCAGCGGTTGGCCTGCCTCGCGGCAGCGCGCACCTGGCTCCGGTCCGCGCCCAACGCCCGGCCCCCCGACCAGGACAGCCCGGACGCGGCCACGGCCTCCGAGGCCGCACGGCTGGGGTGCGAGGGCGGGCTGCAGCAGGCGTGCGCCGAGCTGGGCGGCCTGTACCGGCTCGGCCTGGGCGTGCCGAAGGACAGGGCGAGGGCGGCGGCCCTGTTCGAGGCGGCGTGCGCGGCCGGCGCCTTCCGCGGGTGCGTCAGCCGCGGCGTGCTGGAGGTCAATGACCCTGACAGCACCCAGGAGCTGGCGCTCGCGGCACCCCACTTCGAGAAGGGCTGCGAGGGGGGCGCCGCGGACGGGTGCTACGACCTGGGAGTGGCACTGCTGCGCGGCCCGGACGCTGCTGCCCAGGCGCCGCGCGCCGCCTCCCTCTTCGAGAAGGCCTGCAACGCCGGGGCGCCCGATGCCTGCTTGACGCTGGGGGCCCTGCACGCAGAGGGCAAGGGGGTGAAGCAGGACGCCGCGCGCGCCGCCTCCCTGTTCGACAAGGGGTGCACCGGCGGTTCCGCCGAGGCCTGCACGCAGCTCGGCGCGGCGCTGGTGGAGGGGCGCGGCGTGGCGTCCGACGGGGCGCGCGGCGTGGGGGTTTTCGAGAAGGCGTGCGGCGTTGGACACGGCATGGCCTGCATGAAATGCGGGGGCGCGCACGCGGAGGGCAAGGCGGTGCCCAGGTCCATGGCACGCGCTGCCGCCTGCTTCGAGAAGGCCTGCGATGCGGGAAAGGCGGCCGGGTGCACTGCCCTGGGGACCCAGTTCAGGACGGCGGAGGGCGTGGAGAAGGACCTGGCACGCGCCGCGAGCCTCTTTGAGAAGGCGTGCAAGGCCAACCACGGCGCAGGCTGCAGCAACCTGGGGTCCCTGTACGACGGCGGTGAGGGCGTGGAGAAGGACCTGGCACGCGCCCTCGCGCTCTACGAGCAGGGCTGCACACTGGGCAGCGCCATGGGCTGCAATGACCTGGGGACCCTCTACCACCACGGGACCGGCGTCCCCCAGGACGGGGCTCGCGCCGTCGCGTACTACCAGAAGGCCTGCGACGCGGGCCTGGCCCGGGGCTGCCGCAACCTGGCGGTGAAGTACGTGTTTGGCACCGGCGCGCCGAAGGACCCTGCCCGCGCCGTGGAGCTCTACGAGAAGGCCTGCGAGACGGGAGAGGCCGGCGCGTGCTCGGACCTGGCGAAGCTGCTTGACCAGGGCAAGGTCCTTCCCGCGGACCAGGCGCGCGCCCTGGTCCTCTTCGAGAAGGCCTGCTCCGCAGGGAGCAGCGACGCCTGCTCGGCCGCGGGCGCGCGCCTTTACAACGGGGTGGGCGTGGCAAAGAACGCCGAGCGCGCCGCCCTGCTGTTCGAGAAGGCCTGCAACCGGGGCGACGCCGGGGGCTGCTTCAACCTGGGCGTGTATCACGCGAAGGAGCGGGGCCGGCTCGACGCGTCGCGCGCCCACTCGTTGTTCAAGAAGTCCTGCGAGCTGGGCAACGCGCAGGGCTGCCGGCTGGCGGGACTGCCCGTGCCGGCCGGGCGCAAGTAGGCCCCGCCACAGCCCTGCCGCCCCCTACCGACTCAGTCGCTCCCGTCTTGTCCGGCGCCCTTCGGCTTCAGCTTGTCGCCCCCGAATGGGCCGCGTTCCCTGGGGGCGTTCGCTTGTCCAACGCTGCGGCTTCCCCTCCCCTGACGGCCAGGGGAGGCCCGCGTTCCCGCGTGCCGCCAGCGAGCGACTTCACAACTCCGGCCATTGCATGACAGGACGAGCGTCATGCACCGCCTCCCGCCCCGCCTCGCTGCCGCCGCACTGTTGACGCTCACTGCCTGCAAGTCCGCCGCAGAGAAGCTGGTGGAGAAGCGCACCGAGCTTCGCGCCCAGGAGGACGCGCTGTACCGAGCCTACGGCGGTGGAGACATTGCCAACGCCGTGAATGGCCTCGCCCGGAAGGACGACGCGCCCTCCATCCCCTTCGGGGACCTCATTGGCAACGCGGCCAGGGATGCGGACCGGACGGCCTTCATCGAGGACTGTGTCCGGGTGGGAAACGGCGACCGCCCCACCCTGCTCTCGGACAAGGCGCGCACGTACTTCGCCACCCCCGAGGGCACGGACGGCTGCCGCAAGCTGGCCACGCTGAACGCAGAGATGGCCGAGCTGACGAAGGCGGCGGCCCGGCCGTAGGCCGCTCCACGGCCCATCACGGCCCATCACGGCCCGTCGGCAGGAAGCGTCACGCGGACGGCCCGTCCAGTTCCCAGCTGCCCCGCGTCCCACGCGCCACAGCCCCACAGCGTCCCGTCCACATCCACCGCCAGCGAGTGCCCGCCGCCCGCCGCAACGGCTGCGAAAGGGGCCGCGACCTCCGTGGGCACGCCGCGCAGCGCGGTGTCCCCGAGGCACAAGCTCCCCGCCACGTTCTCTCCCCATCCCCTCCAGGTCCCGGCGCCCTCCAGCGAAAGCGCGTAGCGCCCGCCAGGCCCCACCGAGATGGCCGCGTAGCCCGCTCCCACGCGCGCAGGTGCCCGCAGCGCGGCACTCACCCCCAGCCCGGATTGGCCCACGTCCGCCTGGCCCCAGGCCCAGAGTTCACCCGCCGCAGACAGGGCGAACGACGATTGTCCCCCCGCGGCCAGGGTGACGAAGCCGCTGGCCACCGAGACCGGGGAGGACTGCGACGAGGTCCCGCCCGTGCCCAGCTGCCCCTCCGCGTTGCCTCCCCAGGCCCAGGCCGTCCCGTCCACGGCCAGCGCCAGGGAGTGGGCCTGTCCTGCGGCCACCGCCTGGAAGCCCGTGGTGACGAGCGTGGGGGACAGCCGGGCGGTGAAGTCACTCAAGCCCAGCTGGCCGTGGCTGTTGTCCCCCCACGCCCACAGCGTGCCGTCCTGCTTCACCCCCAGCGCGTGCAGGGCGCCCGCCGCCACGTGGCGGTAGCCCACGCCCACCTTCACCGGCGCGGTGCGGACCGCCACGTCCCCCAGGCCCAGCTGCCCGTCGGCGTTGGCCCCCCACGCCCACAGCGTCCCGTCCGTCTTCAGGCCGAGCGAGTAGTCCGGGCCCGCCGCCACGGAGACGAAGCCCACGCCCACCTGCGAGGGGTGCGCGCGCGGGAGGGTGTCCCCCAGGCCCAGCTGCCCGGTGTCATTGGCGCCCCACGCCCACAGCGAGCCGTCCCCGCGGATGGCGAGCGAGTGCGCCCCGCCGGCGGCCACGGTGGTGAAGGCGCCCGGCACCTGCGCCAGCCCGCGCGCCTGCTCCGCGCTGCCAAGCCCCAGCGCGCCGCGCGCGTCGTCCCCGAAGACGCGCAGCGTCCCGTCCGCCTGGAGCAGCAGCGAGTGGGTGGCCCCGGCGGCCGCCGACTCCACCCCCGGTGCGATGAAGGTGGGCAGGGGCCGCGCCGTGGTGTCCCCGAGGCCCAGCTGTCCCTCCGCGTTGTCCCCGAAGCCCCACACGGCGCCATCCGTCTGAAGGGCCAATGCATGGGAGGCCCCGAGCCACAGGCCTCGGAAGCCGTCGCCCACCCGGGTGGGCTCGGACCGCGCCTGCACGTCGCCCACGCCCAGCTGCCCGGCGCCGTTGGCCCCCCAGGTCCAGAGCGAGCTGTCGGAGAGCACGGCGCCGCTCGAGTCTCCGCCTGCAGAGACGCGCAGGACCCCGGATGCGACCTGCGTGGGCAGGTCCCGGTCCGCCTGGTCCCCCAGGCCCAGCTGCCCCGCGCCGTTGCGACCCCAGGTCCACGCCGTCCCGTCCAGCTTGCGGGCAACCACGTGGTCGCGGCCGCAGGCCACCTCCGCAAAGCCCTCGCCCACCAGCTGGGGCGTGCCCTGCCCCGCACCGGCGCCCACGCCCAGCTGGCCGTACGTGTTGTCTCCGAAGGCCCAGAGTCGCCCGTCCGTCCCAAGCGCCAAAGAATGGGACGCGCCGGCGCTCGCAGAGTCGAAGCCCGCCCCCACGCGCTGCGGGATGGAACGGTTGGCGACATCCCCCAGCCCCAGCTGCCCCACGTCGTTGCGGCCCCAGGCCCAGAGCGTCCCGTCCTGCTGGACGCCCAGGGCGTGGGCCGGCCCTGCTGCCACGTCCGAGAAGCCCGTGCCCACGAGGTGGGGCTCGGTCCGGTCCACGGTGTCTCCCAGCCCCAGCTGCCCCACGTCGTTGCGGCCCCAACCCCAGAGCCCGCCCTGTGCGTCCAGCCCCAGGGAGGCTCCGTCCAGGGCCACCACCTTCGTCCAGCGGGGATGGCAGGTGACCTGCGGTGCCGGTGCGTTCGGGCGCCCGGCCACGCCGGAGCGGGCCTCCACCCGGCACCGGCCTCCCGCCGGCTGGGCACGGATGGACACCTGCCACGGCCGCCCCGCCGCCAGCCCCCGGGTGAAGGTGAACGCGGTGGCGCCTGCCGACACCTCGAGGTCCGGCAGGCCCGTGGCCGCCAGCACCAGCCCCGCCGAGGCCAGCCCGCTCACCTGGCCGGACAACGGCAGCTGCCCGCCCAACGCGAGGAAGGGCCGGTCCGCCAGCGGCACGCCCGCCGCCGTCGCGTTCAGCACGCCCGAGCGCTCCCCGGTGGAGGACA
>VGRA01000118.1 GCA_016875515.1 Deltaproteobacteria bacterium
CCTGGTCCGGCCCCTACGAGGGCAAGGCGCTGGAGATCCGCCGCGCCGTCCACAAGTGCGTCAAGCGCGTCACGGACGCCATCGAGCGGCTGTCGTTCAACACCGCCATTGCCGGCGTGATGGAGACGCTCAACGCGCTCTACGCCTGCGAGAAGCCCGCCACGGACGCGGAGAAGGCGGCCATGGCCGAGGCCATCCGGTTGCTCGCGCTGGTGCTGACCCCCTTCACCCCGCACCTGTCCGAGGAACTGTCGGAGGCCTTTGGCGGCAAGGTGTCCACGGTGGAGCAGGGGTGGCCCGGCTACGATCCCGCGCTCGTCGTGGACGACGTGCTGCCCTACGCGGTGCAGGTGAACGGCAAGCTCCGCGCGGAGATCCGCGCCCCGGCCGCGGCCGGCGAGGCGGAGGTCCGCGCCATTGCCGAGTCGGACGACCGGGTGAAGGCCAACCTCGACGGCAAGGCCATCAAGAAGGTGGTCTTCGTGCCCAAGCGGCTCCTCAACTACGTGGTGGCGGGCTGAGCCCCGTGCGCCGGGTTCTGCTCGCTGCGTCCACCGCCGCCCTGCTCGGGGCCGGGTGCGGCTACCGCTTCGCCGTGGCGGACCCGCCGCTCCCGGCTGGCGTGCCGCGGGCGTGGGCGCCGGTGTTCGTCAACCGCACGCTCGAGCCGGGCGTGGAGGCGGTCTTCACCCAGGCCTTCCGGGCGCGGATGCACGAGGCGGGCGCGCTCGGCGGGGAGGCGGAGGCGGCGCAGGTGGAGGGCGAAATACTGTCGCTCTCAGGCGCCCCCACGGTGCTCGACCCGTCCTACCAGCTGGCCAGCTACCGGCTGACCGGCACGGTGCGGCTGCGGCTGCGGCGCGGCGGGCGCGTGCTGTCAGAGGTGACCGTCACGGGGACCGAGGACTACCTGCCGGACCGGCCGCTCGCGGACGTGCTCCTTACCGAGCAGGCCCGCGCCGCGGCGCTGACGCGGCTGGCAGAGACGCTCTCCCGGGACGGGTACGAGCGGCTCGCCACCGCCCCCGTCCGCTGACCCGCTGGAACGGCAAAAGGCCCGGCGCACATCCCCGAAGGGTGCACAGCCGGGCCCGGCACTGCAGCTCCCGCGGAGGGGAACTACTTCTTCGTCGCAGCGGCGACCGCCTTGTGCAGGCGGGCGATGCGGCGGGAGGCGTTGCGCTTGTGCAGCACGCCCTTGGTGGCCGCCTTGGCGATGCTGCGCTCCGCGGCGCGGACGATCTCCGCCGCCTTCGCCGGCTCCTTGGCGATCGCGTCACGGACCTCCTTGATGGAGCCGCGCACCTGGGTCTTCACGGCCTGGTTGCGGGCCCGGCGCTTCTGGGCCTGGCGGTTGCGCTTCTCTGCGGACTTGGTGTTGGCCATGGACTGTCTCCGGGTGCATCAGGAATCAAAAAGGGAGCGGCTACCTACAGCGCCCCACGCCCCGGGGTCAAGAACGACACGTTCCAGCAGACGCCCCCCGGCGAGCGCAGCCGCACCGCGTCCCCGGCCTGCTCCGCCCCGGGCCAGGCCTCCAGCAGGCGCGGCAGCACCTCCTTCCGCCCTGCCACCACGTCCAGCCGCAGGCCGGACGGGGCGGCCCCGGCCTGGGCATGGAAGGACACCGCCCATCCGCCCGCCTCCACGGTGAAGCCGGGGGTAAGGGCCCAGCCGGCAAGGGCCGCGAGCTTCGCCGTGAAGGCCTTCTCCGCCGCCAGGTCCGCCACGGGCACCGAGAGCGCCACCACGTGCGCCGCCGGTGCGCTGAGCGGGGCGGGCAGGGGAGACGGGCCCAGCTCCTTCTTGGCGCGCTGCCAGTGGGCCTCCATCTGCTCCAGGGAGGCCTGCCCAAACGGGACGCCCGCCGCCTGCAGCTGCTGCTCGATGTACTGGAACCGCTCGGTGAAGCGGCGGTTGGCCATTCGGAGCGCGTCCTCCGGGGCGGTCTTGATGAAGCGTGAGAGGTTGGCGAGTGTGAGCAGCACGTCCCCCAGCTCGTGCTCGAGCGCGTCCCGGTCCCCTCCGCGGATGGCCTCGTCCAGCTCCGCCAGCTCTTCGCCCAGCTTGGCGCGCACGGACGGCAGGTCCGGCCAGTCGAAGCCAATGCGCGAGGCCTTCTCCGTCAACCGCTCCGCCCGCTGCAGGGACGGGGCCGCCGTGGGCACGCCGTCCAGCACGCTGCCCTCCTTGCCGTGCTTCGCCTTGCGCTCGGCCGCCTTGAGCACCGCCCAGTTCTGAAGGACCTGCTCGGCCCCCGTCACCTTCGCCTCTCCGAAGACGTGCGGGTGGCGGCGCTCAATCTTGTTCGCGATGGCCTTTGCCACGTCCGCCATGCCGAACTCGCCCAGCTCGCGCGCCAGCTGCGCGTGAAAGACGATCTGGAAGAGCAGGTCCCCCAGCTCCTCGCACAGCGGGGCCCAGGGGCCGCCGTAGCCAACACGATCCATCTCGTCGAGGACCTCGTACGTCTCCTCCACCAGGTAGGGCCGCAGCGAGCGCAGGTCCTGCTCGCGGTCCCAGGGGCAGCCCCCCTCGGCCCGCAGCCGCGCCATGATGTCCACCAGCCGCTCCAGCTGCCCGCCCACGTCGTCACGCACCATGCGCGCGAGCTTTACCACGCGTCGCCGGCCGGCCGGGGAGCGAGGTTCCCTTCAACCGGCCCGTGCCGAACCCGCCCCCGGGCGCTACACTTGCCCCGTCTCACCACCCTCCCGGAGGACAGCTCCCCACTTGAGAAACGTCACGCCGCAGCCCCTTCCCGTCACCACCGCCCGAGTGGACCTCGGCGACAACGACGTGGCCCGCGCCCTCGCCGGTGCCCAGAACGAGCACCTGAAGATCATGGAGCGGCGCCTGGGCGTGCGCGTGGGACAGCGCGGCGCGGAGCTGCTGCTCTCCGGCGAGCCCACGCAGCTGGCCTTTGCCGTGAGGCTGTGTGAGCAGCTGGCGGAGCTGGCCCGCAAGGGGCGCACCCTCTACGCGCAGGACGTGGAGCAGGCCATCCGGGTGCTCGGCCACGCAGCCGACGACGCGAGCGTGACGGACGTCATGGGCGCGGTTGTGACGGCCCGCTCCGGCCGCTCCATCAACCCCAAGTCCATTGCGCAGAAGCGCTACGCGGACGCCATCCGCAGCCATGACATCGTCTTCGGCATTGGCCCCGCGGGGACGGGCAAGACGTACATCGCCATGGCCATGGCGGTGGCCTGGCTGCAGGAGAGGAGGGTCAAGCGCATCGTGCTCGCGCGCCCCGCGGTGGAGGCGGGCGAGAAGCTGGGCTTCCTGCCCGGGGACCTGGCCGAGAAGGTCAACCCGTACCTCCGCCCGCTCTACGACGCCCTGCACGACATGATGGACCCGGGGCGCGCCGCGCAGCTGGTGGAGAACGGCACCGTGGAGGTTGCCCCGCTTGCCTTCATGCGCGGCCGCACGCTCAACGACGCGTTCGTCATCCTGGACGAGGCGCAGAACACCACCGTAGAGCAGATGAAGATGTTCCTCACCCGCCTGGGGTTCCAGAGCAAGGCGGTCATCACCGGGGACATCACGCAGGTGGACCTGCCGGCGGGTAAGCGCTCCGGCCTCCACCATGCGCGCGCCATCCTACGCGGGGTGGACGGCATCCACTTCGCCGAGTTCACGGACGTGGACGTGGTGCGTCACCCGCTGGTGCAGGAGGTCATCCGCGCCTACGAGCGCAGCGAGGCGGAGGCCCCGAAGGCCTCCCCGGGCGCAGAAGGCGCGCCCGCCACGCCTCCGAACGGCTAGCATCCCGAGCCCGTCATGTCCGAGCAGAGCGCCCCGCCTCCCGTCGAGACCCCCAGCCCCTGGCGCAGGCTCGTGCCCGGCGTGGGGCTGTCGCACGCGGGGCTGCTGCTTGGGACGGCGCTCGCCTGTGCGCTCATCCTCGCCCCGGGGCTGTCCCACCAGCGCATCCCGGAGCTGACCTCTGCGGACGTGGGCCGTCCGTTCCGCTCCGGCACCCCGTACGGCTTCAAGGCCGCTCGCGACTACCGGCTCGCAGACCCGGCCCGCACCGGGGAGCTTCAGGCAGACGCGCGCGCCCGCGTCCTCCCCGTGTTCGACTTCAACCCCCAGGTGCTGGACGAGGTGAAGGGGGCCGTGGCCGAGGGCTTCAGCCGGATGCGGCAGGAGGTGGGCGAGTGGTCCTCCGAGCAGCCGCGCCGGCCGGAGGAGTCTGCCCGCAAGCGGCGCCCGGAGGAGCAGGCCGCCGAGACCCAGCAACTGCGGGCGCGGCTGGCCGCGGCGCGCCGGGAGTTCGAGGCGCACCTGGCCCCGCTGGAGGGCGAGGAGTTCGACGCGCTCGCCGCTGACGGCTTCTCCGCCGGGGCGGAGCAGGAGGTGCTGCACCTGCTGGACCGCGCCTACCCGGTGGCCGCGGACGGTGCGGCGGGCGCGGTGGTGGGCAGCCGGGAAGAGCTGACGCAGGCCGGCATCAGCGCGCTGATGGTCCGCCCGGTGGACAGCAGCGCCGAGCGCCACGCCGCTGCCCAGTCCGTGCTGGACGTGCGGGAGGCGCGCGCCGTACTGGATCGCTTCGCGGCCGAGCCGGGCAACGTGCTGCCGGACGCCCCGCTGCCGCTGCGACGGGCGGTGGCGGGGGTGGCCCGGCGCCAGGTCCGTCCCAACCTGGCCGTCAACCTGGCTGAGACGCGCGCGCGCCGCGAGGCCTCCGCGGCCTCCGTGCCACCCCAGGTGACGCTGGTGCGCCGGGGCGAGAAGGTGCTCGGGGACGGCGAGCTCATCACGGAAGCGCACCTGGCCCGGCTGGCCGGCATGCGCGCGCAGGTGGACCGGCTGGACGGGGTGCAGCTGCAGCTGGGCGGGGCGCTCATGGCGGCGCTGGTGCTGTGCGCTGCGTGGCTCTTCTTCAAGGCCGCCTTCCCGCGCTTCCGCCCCACGCGACGGGACGGGTTGCTGCTGGCGCTGCTGCTGGTGGGGAGCCTGGGGCTGTTGCAGGCCTGGACGTCCGTCACCGAGGCGCTCCATGACCGCTACCCGCTGCTCACCGCCAGCGCGCTCAACTACGCGGTGCCCGTGTCCGCCGGTGCGCTGCTCGTCCGCTTCCTGCTGGGCCACGAGCTGGCGCTCTTCTTCGCGGTGGTGCTGGCGCCGCTCGCCAGCGTGGCGCAGGGCAACTCCGTGGTGTTCGGCCTCTATGCCCTGGCGGGGAGCCTGGTGGGGGCAGACCGCATTGGGCGCGCGCGGGACTTCGGCGGCATCTTCCGCGCGGGGGCGTGGGTGGGGCTGGTCAACGCGCTCACGCTGGCGGCCTTCTCCCTCATCGACGGGACGGGGGCAGACCCGGACAGCTGGCGGCGCGCGGCGGCGGCGCTCGTGGGCAGCGCCGTCACGGTGCCCGCGGTGGTGGTGGTGCTGACGCCGCTCCTGGAAGCGCTGTTCGGCTACGCGTCCGACATCCGGCTGCTGCAGCTGGCCAACCTCAACCACCCGGCGCTCAAGGAGCTGATCGTGCAGGCGCCGGGGACGTATCACCACAGCATCGTCATGGGCAGCCTGGTGGAGACCGCGGCGGAGGCCATTGGCGCCAACCCGCTGCTTGCACGTTCTTGCGCCTACTACCACGACATCGGCAAGAGCCGGAACCCGCTCTACTTTGGGGAGAACCAGCGCGGGGAGGACCGGCACGAGTCCCTCGCCCCGGCCATGAGCGCGCTCATCATCAAGCGGCACGTCACGGAAGGGCTGGAGATGGCCCGGCAGTACAGCCTGCCCCGGCGGGTGGCAGACGCCATCTCCCAGCACCACGGGACGCGGCTGGTGGGCTACTTCTTCCACAAGGCCCAGCGGGAGCAGGAAGGGCGCGAGTACCCGCAGCCGGTGGACCCGGCCGCCTTCCGCTACCCGGGACCGAAGCCGCAATTCCGCGAGGCGGCGCTGGTGATGCTGGCTGACTCGGTGGAGGCGGCCAGCCGAAGCCTGCAGGAGCCCTCCCCGGAGAAGCTGGAGGTGCTGGTACAGAAATTGGTCCACGGCATCCTCGCGGACGGGCAGCTGGACGATTGCGACCTCACGCTCAAGGACCTGGCAGCCGTGTCTCGCGCGTTCGTCACGGCGCTGGAAGGCATCTACCGAGCGCGGCCGGGCTTTTCCGCCGCGGGGCCACGGGCGGGGGAGGGGAGCGGACCCCTCCTGGCCGCCGTGCGCGACGACGAGCGCCGGAGCGCGGGCAGCTGATACAAGCCAGCGCCCATGCGCATCCGACAGGGCCTGCTCATCCCCCGTGACGACGGGAAGCGGATTGAAGAGTTCGTGGGCAACGCCCACACGCAGACGCCGTCCATGTCCGTGGCCCACATGTGGGCGCCGCCGGGCTGGCGCGAACCGGCGCAGGTGCCGGAGTTCGACGAGGCAGTGGTGGTCCTCTCCGGCGCGCTGACGCTTGTGGTGGATGGGAAGGCGGAGCGCATCCGGGGGGGCGAGGTGGGCCTGGTGCGCGCGGGTCGCAAGGTCGTCTACCGGAACGACGGGCGCGCGGCGTGTGACTACTGGAGCATCTGCGCCCCGGGGTTCCTCCCGCAACTGGCCCACATGGACCCGCCGCTGCCCGAGCCGCAGCGGAGGAACACCGTGCTGCTCGAGGTGTCCCACCGGGAGGGGGCGCGGCTGGAGGGGCTCCTGCGCACGCAGGCCCACCGCTTCCTGGAGGCGCTGGGGTTGAAGGGGCGGGAGCTGTCCGTCTCGCTCGTGACGGACGGCAAGATGCGCGCGCTCAACCGGCAATTCCGGAAGAAGGACACCGCCACCGACGTGCTCTCCTTCCCGGCCGGCGAGTCGCCGCCCGTGCGCGGGGTGCCTCGGCCGCTCGGGGACGTCGTGCTGTCGCTGGACACCGCCGCGCGCGTGGCCAGGCAGCTGCGGCGACCGGTGGAGGCGGAGCTGAGCCGGTACCTGGCGCACGGCATCCTGCACCTGCTCGGGCATGATCACCTGAAGCCCGCCGAGGCCCGCCGCATGCGCGCGCTGGAGAACCGGCTGCTCGGCGAGGACGGGCTCCTCCCCGAGGGCGTCCACGGCGAATAGGGCACCGTCCATGTGCGTTCTCCTCCCCGTCATGAAATCGCTCGCCGCGGCGCTGTGCGTGCTGTGCCTGGCTCTGCCGGCATCCGCCCGGGCGGCCGTCCCGCTGGCCCCGTGGGCAGACGGCCGCAGCGCGCCGGAGGACCTGCAGGTGTCCCTGGCGACGTTCGGCCCGGGGGACGACGTGCCCTCGTGGTTCGGCCACACCGCGCTGGTGGTGGAGGACCGCCGGCTGAAGGAGGAGCGCCTCTACAACTACGGGATGTTCGACTTCGACAAGTTCGCCCGCTTCGCGCTGGGGCGGCTGGAGTTCTGGGTGGGCGAGGCGCCGGTGGGGCCCACCTTCCGGATGTACGCGGCGCTGGAC
>VGRA01000119.1 GCA_016875515.1 Deltaproteobacteria bacterium
GACCGCCTCCGCCCCGCCGGCCGCCCCCAGCATGTGGCCGGTCATGGACTTGGTGGAGGAGATGGTCAGCTTACGGGCGTGCTCGCCGTAGACGGCCTTGATGGCCTTGGTCTCGTTGGCGTCGTTGAACGGGGTGGAGGTGCCGTGGGCGTTCAGGTAGCCCACCTCCTCCGGCTTCATCCCCGCGGACTGGAGTGCCAGCTTCATGCAGCGCGCGGCCCCCTCCCCCTCCGGGGCGGGCGCGGTGACGTGGTGCGCGTCCGAGTTGGCCGCGTACCCCACCAGCTCCGCCAGGATGCGGGCGCCGCGGCGGCGGGCATGCTCGTACTCCTCGAGCACCACGATGCCGGCCCCTTCCCCCTCCACGAAGCCGTCCCGGTCCTTGTCGAACGGCCGGCTGGCCTTCGCCGGCTCGTCGTTCCGGGTGCTCATGGCCTTCATGGAGGAGAAGCCCCCCACGCCCAGCGGCGTGATGGCCGCCTCCGAGCCGCCCGCAATGCACGCGTCCATCTCGCCGTAGCGGATGGCCTTCCACGCCTCGCCAATGGCATGCGCGGAGGTGGCGCAGGCGGACACCGGGGACCAGTTGGCCGCCTTGCAGCCGTACCGGATGGAGATGAGCCCGGGGGCCATGTTGGTGATCATCTGGATGATGAAGAACGGGCTGATGCGGTCAAACCCCTTCTCCATGGCCTTGCCGTAGGTCTCTTCCAGCGCCTGCAGGCCGCCAATGCCCGAGCCCACGATGACGCCCACCCGCTCGGCGTCATACCCGCCGGGCCTGTCCGTCCCCACGGGCAGCCCCGAGTCCTTCATGGCCATCTCCGCGGCGGCCACCGCGTACTGGGCGAAGGGGTCCATGCGGCGGGCTTCCTTCTTCTCCATGAACTGCTCGGGAAGGAAATCCTTCACCTCCCCCGCAATGCGGGTGTCCAGCCTGGACGCATCCCACTTGGAGATGACGTCAATGCCGGACCTGCCCTGCACGAGGGCCTGCCAGTTCTTCTCCGTTCCCGTGCCGAGCGCGGTGATGAGACCGGTCCCGGTGATGACGACGCGGCGGGGCATGAGCATGACAGGCAACCTCGTGGAGGCGGGCAACTAGTCCTTCTTGTGCGCCTTGATGTACTTGATGGCGTCGCCCACCGTCTTGATGTTCGCCGCCTCCTCGTCCGGGATCTCGACCTCGAACTCCTCCTCCATCGCCATCACCAGCTCGACGATGTCCAGGCTGTCCGCGCCCAGGTCCTCGATGAAGGAGGACTCCGGCTTGATCTCGTCCTCGCTGGATCCCAGCTGGTCGACGATGATGTTCTTGACCTTCGCCTCGATGTTCACGGACATGCGCTGACTCTCCGGACTGCCTGTGTGGGCCCCATGCGGAAGCGCCGGGGCAATGGCGGGCGGGCGGTATAGCCGAAGGCCGCTGGCCCGCCAACCGTTCCCTACATGTACATGCCGCCGTTGACCTTGAGCGTCTCGCCGGTGATGTAGGCGGCCGCGTCGGACGCGAGGAACAGAACGGCCTGCGCCACGTCCTCCGCGCTGCCCAGCCGGCCGAGCGGCACCTGGCCCAGCAGGTTCTTCTTGATGTCCTCGCCCAGCACGGAGGTCATATCCGTGTCGATGAAGCCCGGGCTCACCGCGTTGCAGCGGATGTTGCGGCTGGCCAGTTCCCTGGCCACGGACTTGGTGAAGCCAATGAGCCCCGCCTTGCTCGCCGCGTAGGCGGACTGCCCCGCGTTGCCCATCTCGCCCACCACGGAGGTGAGGTTGATGATGGCCCCTCCGCGCTGCTTCATCATGGGCCGGGAGGCGGCGCGCACCAGCGCAAAGGCCCCCTTGAGGTTGGTGTCCAGCACGCGGTCCCAGTCCTCGTCCTTAAAGCGCATGAGCAGCCCGTCCACCGCCACCCCCGCGTTGTTGACGAGCACGTCCAGCCGGCCGTGCGCCTTCACCGCCTCCTCCACCGCGGCGGCGCACGCGGCGGTGTCCGCCACGTCGAAGCGGACCGCTTGCGCCCTGCCGCCCGCCTCCTGCACCAGCCCCACGGTCTCCGCCGCGGCCGCCTCGTTCCCCGCGTAGGTGATGACCACCGTGGCCTTCTGCCGGCCGAACGCCACCGCGCACGCCCGGCCAATGCCGCGGCTGCCGCCGGTGACCATCACCACCTTGCCCTCGAAGCTCATGCCGCCCCCCCGAGGCCCTGCAGCGCCTTGTCCAGGGACGCCGCGTCCTCCACGTTGAAGAACTCCAGCTCCCGACTGATGCGCTTGCCCAGCCCGGACAGCACCTTGCCCGGCCCCACCTCCACCAGGCGCGTCACCCCCAGCCGCTGCAGTTCCTGCACGCACTCGGTCCAGCGCACCGGCGCGGACACCTGCTCCAGCAGCAGCGGCACCACCCGGGCGGCGTCCGCGTTTGCCCTCGCGTCCACGTTGGTCACCACCGGCACCGTGGGCGCGGACAGGGCCGCCCGCGCCAGCACCTCGGCCAGCCGCGGCTTCACCGACTCCATCAGCGCGCAGTGGAAGGGGGCGCTCACCGGCAGCGGCACCACCCGCCTGGCCCCCGCCTCCTTCAGCTTCCCCTCCGCCCGGGCCACCGCCTGCGCGTGGCCGGCAATGACCGTCTGCTCCGGGGAATTGTAGTTGGCCGGAGAGACCACCAACCCCTCGGCGGCCGCGTCACAGGCGGCCTTCACCTTCTTCGGCTCCAGCCCCAGCACCGCGGCCATGGCCCCCAGGCCCGCGGGCACCGCCTCCTGCATGAACGTCCCACGCGCGCGCACCGCCCGCACCGCGTCGTGCAGCTTCAGCGCCCCGGCGGACACCAGCGCGGAGTACTCGCCCAGCGAGTGGCCCGCCACGCAGTCCGGCCGGATGCCGCGCGCCCGCAGCACCGCGTCCGCCGCCACCGACACCGTGAGGATGGCCGGCTGGGTGTTGGCGGTCAGCTTGAGGGTCTCCTCCGGCCCCTCGAAGCAGAGGGTGGAGAGCTTCTCCCCCAGCGCGTCGTCCGCGGCGGCGAACACCGCGCGGGCCTCCGGGAAGGCCTCCACCAGCCCCTTGCCCATCCCCACCGCCTGGCTTCCCTGCCCAGGGAACACGAATGCGAGCTTGCCCATGGTCCTCTCCTCCGAACGGCTCCGCCTACCAGCGCACCAGCGCGCTGCCCCACGCCATGCCAGCGCCAATGGCCATCATGGCAATGACGTCCCCCTCCTTGAGGCGCCCGGCGCGGTTGGCCTCGTCCAGCGTGGTCGGAACGCTGGCGGAGGAGGTGTTCCCGTAGCGGTCGATGTTGAGCCAGCAACGCTCGAGCGGCAGCTCCAGCCGGGACATGACGGATTCGATGATGCGGAGGTTGGCCTGGTGGGCAATGACGTGCGTCACGTCCTTCGCCGTCATGCCGTTGTGGGCCAGAGCCTCCTGCACCGCCTCCGGCAGCGCGCGCACCGCCACCTTGTAGACGTCCTTGCCGGACATGTGGACCTTGTCCAGCTTCCGGTCAACCACCTCGTGGGACTGGGGGTGGACCGAGCCGCCGCCGGGGATGTGGAGGATGCCCGCGAGCGTGCCGTCCGTGTGCAGGTGCGTGGACAGGATGCCGCGCTCTCCGTCCGCCGAGGGGCCCAGCACCATGGCCCCCGCCCCGTCACCGAACAACACGCAGCTGTTGCGGTCCTCCCAGTCCACGATCCGGGTGAGCAACTCCACCCCCACGATGAGGGCGCGCTTCACCGCCCCGGTGCGGATGAACTGGTCCGCGACGGACAGGGCGTACAGGCTCCCCGCGCACGCGGCGAGCACGTCAAAGGCGAACGCCTTCTTCGCCCCCAGCTTCGCCTGCACGATGGCGGCGCAGGACGGCAGCGGCATGTCCGGGGTGACCGTGCCCACGACGATGAGGTCCAGGTCCTCAGCACGGGTGCCGGACATCTCCAGCGCGCGCTGCGCGGCCTTCACCGCCATGTCGGACGTTTGCTCGCCGTCCGCGGCCATGCGGCGCTCGCGGATGCCGGTGCGCTCCGTTATCCAGGCGTCGGACGTCTCGACGATCTTCTCGAGGTCCGCGTTGGTGACGACCTTGTCGGGCGCGTACGCCCCGGTGCCAATGATCTGCGTCCGTTGCACGTTGCAGTCCCTCCCCAGGCAGGGGCCCGTGTCCTACGGCAATCCGGCCGCCCTGTCATGCGGGCAATTTCGGCGGCGCGCGCAGCTGCCCACGCGGACGCACCCATCCCGTGAGCGGCTGGAGAATGCCCCCGGCCACCCCACGGGACCTGGATGGACCGCGCGGCAACGCGCCTAGTCGACCGCGATGACCTCGCGGCCCTTGTAGTGGCCGCAGGCGCTGCAGGCGCGGTGCGGGAGCACCGGCTCGTTGCAATTTGCGCACTTGGTCACCTGCACCGGCGACTTGATCTTGTTGTTCGCGGCACGGCGACGATCACGGCGCATCTTCGACGTACGCTTCTTGGGAACGCCCACGGCTTTCTCCTTCGGTCAACGGCTCAGGCGCGAGGCTTGAGCTGAATGTTCTTCAGCGGCTCGAGGCGGGGATCTACCCGCTTCTGCTCGCACCCACACAGCTTCTCGTTCAGGTCCTGCCCGCACTGCGCGCACAGGCCTTTGCAGGACTCCGCGCACAGCGCGTCCATCGGCAGCGCGAGCAATACCTGCTCCCGCAGGATGGGGTCCAATTCAATCTTCTCCCCATCAAAAACTTCCCGGTCCGCGTCATCCAGCTGGAAGGAGCCGCCGCGCTCGCCACGGCCGTCGTCCTCCCCCTCGCTTGAGCCGTCATGCTCCCCGCGCACCTGCTTTGCCGGCACCAGGTTGAGCGTGAAGGCCACCGGGAGGGAGAGCGACACGTCCTTCAGGCAGCGCTTGCACTCGGTGGCAACCTCCAGCCCGAAGCGGCCGCGCAGCAACACCCCGCCGGACACCTTGGAGAACTCCGCCTTCACCCGCCCGGGCGCCCCGGCGCGGAACGCCGTCCCCTCCAGCGCGCCGGCCAGCAGCGCCGCGGGGGTGGGCTCGTCCACCCGCAGGCCCTCGTCGCGGATGTCGGAGACCTTGTAGGTGAGCGGGGAGGTGGCAGCCATGGGAAAGGGGGGCGCGCTATAGAGAAGACGCGCCTTCTCGTCAACTTGCCGGGGCTGGGGTAGCTTCCCGCCCGCCCATCATGATGCCCCCTTCCCGCATCCCGCTGTGCGTGCTGCTCGCCTGCGCCCCCGTCCCGGCGCTGGGGGCCCCCGCACCGCGCGCGGTGGACGTCCCGCTCGCGCAGGCCGGTCCCACCGGCCGCGCCCTGGAGCAGGCCCAGGCGCAGCTGGACGCAGGGGAGTTCGACGAGGCGGTGCGCACCCTGCAGGGCGCGCTCGGCGAACCGGACCTGACGGACGCGCAGCTGGTGGAGCTGTACCGCCTGCTGGGGCTCGCCCAGCTGTACCTGGGCAACGAGGACCGCGCCCGCGAGGCCTACGAGAAGCTGTTGCAGGCCCGCCCGGACTACGAACTGCCGCGCGGCGCCCCCCCGAAGGTGGCCCGCCTCTACGAGCGAATCCGCGAGGACATCCGCAAGCAGCGCGTGCGCCCCGTCAAGCTGGAGCTGGAGCCGCTGCAGGACGCGGAGGGCGGCAACCCGGTGGAGCTGACGGTCCAGGTGGAGAACCTGGCGCTCGGCAGCCGCCCCACCCTCTACTACCGGCGCGCCGGGACGGAGACCTTCGGCTCGGCGGGCTTCAAGCGCGTGCCGGACGCACCCGAGCTGTACCGCGTGACGGTGCCCGCGTGGGAGCTGCCTGCGGAGAAGGCGCGCTACGAGGTGGAGTACTACGTGGAGGTGGCAGACGCCGCCCGCCGCCGCCTGGCCGGGCGGGGGGACGCGTTCAACCCGCTGCGCTTCTCCGTACGTCCGCCCGGAATGGCCGGGCGCGAGGACGACGAAGAAGGGCGTTGGTACGCCAACCCGTGGGTGTGGGTGGGCATTGGCGCGGGCGTGGCCGCCGCCGGCGCCGGGGTTGCCCTCCTCCTCGGCCAGCAGCAGACGGGCACGGCCACCCTCACGGTGCGCGTCCAATGAGCGCCCGCTGGAATGCCCTGCTGCTGTGGCTGGCCTGCGCCGCGTGCGGGCCGGGTCCGGACTCGGGCAGCGTGCAGGGGCTGGAGATCCTCCTGTCCCGGGCCTACGTGGACCGGTTGGGGAGCTTCCAGGTGTCCATCCTCGCCGGGGCAGACGGGCTGGACCGCGAGGCGGTGGAGAAGACCTGCGTGACCAGCCAGGCGGTCACCTACGTCCAGCAGGTGGACGGCAGCGGCCAGAAGGTGAAGGCCCGCACGTTCGAGGCCTCCGTGGCGGGTGGCCAGCAGGAGCTGAAGCTGGCCGGAATCCCGTTCGGGCGCGAGTACCTGTTCGTGGTGGAGGCGCTCTCCTCGGACGAGCCCGCGGTGCTGCTCGGGTCCGGCAGCGCGCGGGTGCTTACGTTCCAGGGGGACCTCCGGCCCGTCCCCCTCACGGTGGGGGCGCTGGCGCCTGCCCCCGCGTGCGATCCCCGCATCCGCTAGGCGGCGCCTGCCGCGGCTCAGCGCCCGGCGGCCTGATCCACCAGCGCGTCAATGCGGGCGCGGTCCGTCTCCTTGAGGTCCGTGAAGTGCACCCCCATGCCCAGGTCCTGGGCGTTGACCACGGTGCCGCCGCAGCGCACGGGGGCCCCGCCGTCCGGCAGCTCGAACGCCAGGCTGGCGGTGCTGCCCACCGGCAGCGGGAAGGTCTGCGCAAACCAGGTACCGGTGCGGGACAGGTTGGTGGCGCGCTGGAAGTAGGTCTCCCCCGCGCACGACAGCTCCACCCACAGTTCCACGGGGATGCGCGGCTGCTTCCGCTTGTCGTCTGGCTGGGCCATGGCAGGACAGGCTTTTACGCCAACTCCACTGGCCGGGGCGACTGGGATCCCGGCTAAGCTGCGCATCCATGAAGGTCGCAGTGCTCGCGGACATCCACGGCAACCTGCCCGCGCTCGAGGCCGTCCTGGAGGACATTGCACGGACCGCCCCGGACCACGTGGTGGCGGCGGGAGACCTGGCCCTGCGCGGGGCCTGGCCGAAGGAGTGCGTGCAGCTGCTCCATGACCGGTGCCACGCCCTGCTGATGGGAAACACCGACTCCTACATTGCAGGCAACTACCTGGGCGGGGCGTACCGGGAGCGGGATCACTGGAAGTCGGACCTGCTTCAGTGGACGCGGGAGCAGTTGGGAGAGGAGTGGGTGGGCAAGCTGGCCGCGCTGCCCTTCTCCGTGCGGTACGCGCCGCGCAAGGGGCAGGAGCTCTTCGTGTGCCACGCCAACCCGCGCAACCTGGAGGAGTCGCTGGATCCCACGCTGGACGAGCGCACGCTGCAGCGCTTCTTCCAGCATGTGGAC
>VGRA01000120.1 GCA_016875515.1 Deltaproteobacteria bacterium
CCACGGTTCGCCCGGCGGTCGTGGTGCCGACCTCGGTGGTGCGGCCCGGCCCGGCGGCCCCCGGGGCTTCACCCGTCACGCCCTCCTACTCGGTGCCCTCCGCGGCTGCCCAGCCCGCGGTGGATCCCCGGACGCTGAGGCCCACGGCCACGCAGGCGGTGGTCATCAGCCGTCCGCTCATCCAGGTGCGGCGCGTGACGCCTGCGTCCAACTCCCACAAGAACATCCCGGCGGCGCCGGGCCGGAAAGCCATTGGCGAGGTGCGCGAGTTCAAGGTCGTTTCTGACGGACGGGGCAAGGACTTCGTCGACGTCAGCAAGAACAAGGACAAGCGCCCCACCAAGCGCACCCCGGAGAAGGACGGCGCGCCCTCCCGGCAAGAGATCACGGACCTCATGTTCGGGCGGGTGGCCCTCCCGCTGCGCGGCAAGAAGAAGAAGCCCACCAAGAAGGGGCTGAAGACCCAGATCACCCAGATGTCGGACGACAAGAAGGTCATCAAGCTGCAGGAAGGCATCACCGTCTCGGACCTGGCGCAGCGGATGGGCGTGCGCATTGCGGACATCATCAAGAAGCTGATGGCCAGCGGGAAGATGGCCACGGCCAACGAGATGGTGGACGTGGACACCGCGGAGATCCTCGCGTCCGACTACGGCTGGAAGGTGGAGAAGGTCGGGTTCGAGGTGGAGGACATGATCCCGGAGGTGGAGGATCGCGAGGAGGACAACGTCTCGCGTCCGCCGGTGGTGACGGTGATGGGCCACGTGGACCACGGCAAGACGTCCCTTTTGGACGCGCTGCGGCAGGCAAACGTGGCGGCGGGCGAGGCGGGTGGCATCACCCAGCACATCGGCGCCTATACGGTGAGCACGGACGCGGGCGACATCACGTTCCTGGACACACCGGGCCACGAGGCGTTCAGCGCCATGCGCAGCCGCGGCGCGAACATCACGGACATCGTCATCCTCGTGGTGGCGTCCGATGACGGCGTGATGCCGCAGACGAGGGAGGCCATCCAGAAGGCGCGGGAGGCGGAGGTGCCGCTGGTGGTGGCCATCAACAAGATGGACCTGCCCGGTGCCAACCCGGACCGCGTGAAGAAGGAACTGGCGGACCAGAACGTGCTGGCCGAGGAGTGGGGCGGCGACGTGCAGATGGTCCAGGTTTCCGCGAAGAAGCGGCAGAACCTGGAACTGCTGCTGGAGAACGTCCTGCTGCAGGCGGAGGTGTTGGAGCTGAAGGCCAACCCCACGCTGCCGGCGCTCGGGACCATCATCGAGGCGCGCCTGGAGAAGGGGCGCGGCCCGGTGGCGAGCGTGCTGGTGCAGGAGGGGACGCTGCGGCTGGGAGACGCGCTGGTGTCCGGCGTGCACCATGGGCGTGTCCGCGCGCTGCGGGACGACCTGGGCAACTCGGTGGAGGAGATCAAGCCGGGCTACTCCGCGGAGGTGATTGGCCTGTCCGGCGTTCCCACCGCGGGTGACGTCATCAACGCGGTGGCAGACGAGCGGGCGGCCAAGGAGATCGCCGAGCACCGTGCGTTCAAGGCGCGCCAGGCCAACGCGACCAAGACGTCCAAGGACACGCTGGACTCCCTGTTTGCCCGGATGAAGCAGTCCGAGCAGAAGGAGCTGCGGATCGTCCTCAAGGCGGACGTGCAGGGCAGCCTCGAGGCGGTGGCAGACGCGGTGCTCAAGCTCTCCGGGCCCAAGGTCAAGGTGGACATCGTCCACAAGGGCGTTGGGATGATGACGGAGACGGACGTGATGATGGCGGCGGCCACCAAGGCGGTGGTGGTGGGCTTCAACAGCCGGCCCGAGTCCGGCGCGGAGTCCACGGCCAAGGCGCAGGAGGTGGAACTGGTCACCTACTCCATCATCTACGAGTTGCTGGACGGCATCCGGCAGCGGATGGAGGACCTGCTCGAGCCCATCCGGACGGAGAAGAAGATGGGCCGGGCGGAGGTGCGCAACCTCTTCAACGTGCCGAAGCTGGGCACCATTGCCGGCTCTTCCATCCTGGAGGGCAAGGTCACCCGGACGGCCTTCGCGCGGCTGTGGCGCGCGGGCAAGCAGGTGTACGCGGGCAAGGTCGCCTCGCTGCGCCGCTTCAAGGACGACGTGAAGGAAGTGGCCCAGGGGTTCGAGTGCGGCATCGGGCTGGAGAACTGCACGGACCTGCAGCCGGGGGACATCATCGAGGCGTACGAGGTGGAGGAGACGCGGCAGAGCCTCTCCTGAGGCGACCCCGGTGCCTGCCCGCCCCGCAGGGGGGCGGGTCCAGCCGCGTCACGGGGAGGGTGCATGTTCGTCTGCGTCGCGCGCATCACGTTGCAGGTCCACGACAGCGGCTCGCTGAAGGCGCGCCGGCAGGTGGTGCGCCGCGTGCTGGACCGGGTGCGCGCCCGCTTCAACGTCTCCGCGGCGGAGGTGGGAGTGCCGGACGCGTGGGAGCGGGCGGAGGTGGCCTTTTCGCTCGTGGGGGGGGACCGCCGGCACGTCAACGAGCAGATGGACAAGGTGCTCGGCTTCGTGGAGCAGATGTACGTGGCCCCGGTGGTGGCGCGGGAGCTGGAGATCCTCACCCTGGGGGACCAGCTGTACGGGGATGCCCGGAGCCAGGCTGCCATCGAGAGGCACCTGTCCACGAAGATGCAGCCCACGGACCGCAGTCTGGCAGAGGCGGAGGGGCTGGGGGACTGGGACGAGCGGCACGGGACGGGGCAGGGCGGGCACGCGGGAGCGAAGCCGACGCAGCAGGAGCTGACGCTAAACGAAGCGAGGGCGCGCGCGCGCTCGCTGCGCAACAGGCGGGACTGGGAGAAGCCATGAGCACGCCGAGAAGGCCGGACAGGGTGGGGGCGGAGATCCAGGCCGCCATCGCGGACCTGCTGACGCGGGGGGAGTTGCGCGATCCGCGCATTGGCTACATCACGCTCACCGGGGTGAAGGTCTCCCCGGACCTCCGGGTGGCGCGGGTGTTCTACTCCCTCATTGGCAACGAGGAGCGGCGCAAGGCCACGGCCGAGGGGCTGGAGGCGGCCCGGGGCTTCGTGCGGCGAGAGGTGACGGCGCGGGTGAAGCTGCGGGTGTCACCGGAGATTTTCTTCAGCTTCGACGAGAGCCTGGGCGAGGGGGACAAGATCGAGCGGCTGCTCAAGCAGGTGCGGAACAAGGAAGGCTGGTGATGGACGGCATCCTGGTGCTGGACAAGCCGCCCGGGCCCACGTCCTTCGACGTGGTGCGCCGCGTGCGGACGGTCCTCCGGCTCAAGAAGGTGGGCCACACCGGGACGCTGGACCCCGCCGCCACGGGCGTGCTGCCGCTGTGCCTGGGGGACGCCACGCGGGTGGCCGGCTACGTCACCGAGCGGGACAAGGCCTACGAGGCGCTGGTGCGCCTGGGGGAGGAGACGGATACGCAGGACGCCACGGGCAAGGTGTTGGCGTCCGCGCCGGTGCCGGCCTTTTCGCCCGCCGAGCTGGAGGCGGCGCTGGACCGATTTCGTGGAACGTTCCTGCAGGTGCCGCCCATGTACTCCGCGGTGAAGGTGCAGGGGAAGCGGCTGTACGAGCTGGCGCGGGAGGGCAAGGAGGTGGAGCGCGCCGCCCGCGAGGTGACGGTGCACCGGCTGTGCTTGGTGGACCGCGGGGCGGAGCAGCTGCGGCTGGAAGTGCACTGCAGCAAGGGCTTCTTCGTCCGGACGCTGGCGCACGAGCTGGGCCGGGCGCTGGGGTGCGGGGCGCACCTGCAGGCGTTGCGGCGGACGCGCAGCGGTCCGTTCACCCTGTCGCAGGCGCTGCCGCTGCAGCAACTGGAGGCGTTGGCCGCGGACAGGGCGGGGCTGGCCGCCCGGCTGGTCTCCGTGGAGGTGGCGCTCTGCGAGCTGCCGGAGTTGCGGGTGGGGCCGGCAGACGCGGAGCGGGTTCGCCACGGGGTGCCGGTGGAGGGGCACGGGTGGTACGCGGGGATGGGGAAGCTGCGGGTGACGGGGCCGGACGGGAAGGTGCTGGCGGTGGCGGAGGTGGACGCCTCGGGCCGGCTGCGCTTTTCGCGGGTGCTCGTCCAGCCGTGAACGTCACCGTGCACGTGGCCCCGGCCCTGGCCCGGGCGGTGGAGGGGCGGCGCCGGCTGGAGCTGGGGCTGCCGGCTGGGGCGGGCCCCGCGGAGCTGTGGGACACGCTGCTCGCCCTGTACCCGGGGCTGCGGGCGCTGGTGCCGGGAGATCTGGGGGTGGAGCCGCGCCTGCTGGGGCTGCTGTGGCACCACCCTGCCGGGGCCGCGGCGGCAGGGGCCTTTCTGGGCGGCAGCGCCGGGCGGCCCGGTGGCCGGACGGTGACCTGAGCGGGGCAGGCGTCCCGGCGGTCAGGCTGGCGTCGTTGACCCCCTGACGCCCCGGGCCTATAAGCCCGCGCGCCCGGCCTGTACCCCCTCGCGGACCTGGGCGGCAGCACGCACCCCGAGGTGGGACAACGAAAGAAGGCAACACACATGGCGGCACTCCAGGAGCGCAAGGCAGAGCTGGTGAAGAAGTTCCAGACGCACGAGAAGGACACCGGCTCTCCCGAGGTGCAGGTGGCGCTGCTCTCCGAGCGGATCGGCGAGCTGACCGAGCACTTCAAGACGCACAAGAAGGACCACCACAGCCGCCGCGGCCTGCTGAAGCTGGTGAGCCAGCGCCGCAGCCTGCTGGACTACCTGAAGACCAAGGACTCGGCGCGCTACCGGAAGCTGATCGACGCGCTGGGCATCCGCAAGTAGCCGAAGGTGCCGCGAGGCGGCAGGGGGCGCTGGGAAGCAACTCCGGCGCCCCCGCCGTTTGGAGTGGATTGAAGCGAAGCAGAGGCACCGGACGGCTTTGGACCTCTGTTCCAGCGAAAGCAGCCCACCACGAGCGGGGGCTGGTTCCCCTGGATCAGGGACTCAAGGGCGCCGGGGCCAGGAACCCCAACCCGGTCACACCCAGAGAAGGACGAGTCACAGAATGGAATTCAAGATCACGAAGAAGAGCATCCCGTTTGGCGCCACCGAGCTGCACCTGGAGAACGGCCGGATGGCCAAGCAGGCGGACGGCAGCGTCGTGGTGCGCTACGGCGACACCATGCTGCTTGCCACCGCGGTCTCCGCCCGCGAGAAGAAGGACGTGGACTTCCTGCCGCTGACGGTGGAGTTCAAGGAGAACCTGTACGCCGCGGGGAAGATCCCGGGCAGCTACTTCAAGCGCGAGGGGCGGCTCACAGAGAAGGAGACGCTGGTCTCCCGCCTGGTGGACCGCGCCTGCCGCCCGCTGTTCCCGGACGGCTACGCCTACGAGACGCAGATCATCGAGTCCGTCATCTCCTCGGATCCGGAGAACGAGGGTGACATCCACGCCATCACGGCGGCCTCCACGGCGCTCATGTGCTCGGACATCCCGTTCAACGGCCCCATCGCGGGCATCCGCGTGGGCTACGTCAACGGCCAGTACATTGCCAACCCCACCGCCAGCCAGCGCGCGGTGAGCCAGCTGGACCTGGTGATGGCCTGCAGCAAGGACGCCGTCGTCATGGTGGAGGGCGGCGCGGAGGAGGTCTCAGAGGCGGTCATGGTGGGCGGCCTCGAATTCGGCCGCAAGGCGGTGCTGCCGGTGCTGGCGGCCCAGGAGCAGATGCGCTCGGAGCTCAAGAAGACCGAGCGCAGTTACGAGAGGCTGGCCGGCCACGACGCCGCGCTGAAGCAGGCGGTGCGCGATCTCACCTGGCAGGGCATCAAGGCGGGCTACGCCATTGCGGAGAAGCATGCCCGGTACGGCCACCTCAAGCAGGTGGTGAAGGACGCCATGGCCGCCTACAGGGCGAAGGCGGACCCGGCGGCCTGGACGGTGGCGCTGGAGAAGTCCTTCAAGGCCATCTACGAGGACCTCAAGTACGAGTACATGCGCGGCCTGACGGTGGGCGGCGGGCGCGTGGGCGGCCGGCGCCACGACGAGGTGCGCAGCATCCGCTGCGACGTGGGCGTGCTGCCCCGCACGCACGGCTCTGCGCTGTTCACCCGCGGCGAGACGCAGGCGCTGGTGGTGGCCACGCTGGGGACGCAGGAGGACGAGCAGCGGGTGGAGCAGCTGACCGGGATGCACTTCCGGCGCTTCATGCTGCACTACAACTTCCCGCCGTTCTCCGTGAACGAGACCAAGCCGCTGCGCGGCCCCGGGCGCCGCGAGATTGGCCACGGCGCGCTGGCGGAGCGGGCGCTTCGCAACATGGCGCCGAAGAACGAGGACTTCCCCTACGTCATCCGGCTGGTGTCCGACATCCTGGAGTCCAACGGCTCCTCCTCCATGGCCTCCGTGTGTGGCGGGACGCTGGCGCTGATGGACGCGGGTGTGAATATCAAGCACCCGGTTGCCGGCATTGCCATGGGCCTGGTGAAGGAGGCGGACCAGGTGGCCATCCTGTCCGACATCCTCGGTGACGAGGATCACCTGGGCGACATGGACTTCAAGGTGTGCGGCACGACCAACGGGATCACGTCCATCCAGATGGACATCAAGATCACGGGGCTGACGCTGGACATCATGGAGCGCGCGCTGGAGCAGGCGCGCGTGGGCCGGCTGCACATCCTGGGCGAGATGCTCAAGGCGCTGCCCGCGCCGCGCGCGGAGATCAGCCAGTTCGCGCCGCGCATCACCACCATCCACATCCGCCCCGAGTTCATCAAGAACGTCATCGGGCCGGGCGGCAAGGTGATCAAGGACATCATCGCGCGCACGGGCGCCTCGGTGAACATTGAGGACTCGGGCCGCGTGGACGTGGCCTCCTCCAACCCGGAGTCGGTCAAGGCGGCGCTCGCCATGATCCAGGCCCTCACCCGCGAGGCGGAGGTGGGGAAGATCTACACGGGCACGGTGCGCAAGGTGGTGGAGTTCGGCGCGTTCGTGGAGCTGTTCCCCGGCACCGACGGCCTCATCCACATCTCCGAGCTGTCCGACAAGCGGGTGGCCAAGGTGTCCGACGTGGTCAACGAGGGTGACGAGGTGATGGTGAAGGTGGTCTCCATCGACAAGGCGGGGAAGATTCGCCTGTCGCGCAAGGAGGCCATGGCTGAGCGCGCCGCCGCCGTGGCGGGCGCGTCCGTCCCGGCCGCCGTCGAGGCCCCCAAGGCCAACGCGTAGAGCGCGTCACATGCAGTTGCTGATGCGGGGGACACCTGGGCAGCCCTTCGAGGCGGCCACGGGGTCCCCCGTGTCTTTTCCCGTTCCCCCTCTCCCCGAGCGATCCATGTCCCCGTCCGTCCCCGTCACTGTGCAGGTCTGCCGGCTCCGCCCCGGCCCAGGCGCGCTGCCGCTGCCCCGCTACCAGACTGCCCTGTCCGCGGGGATGGACCTGCACGCGGACTTGGAGGGCGGGGAGGTGACGCTGCCCCCGCTGGGGCGGCGGG
>VGRA01000121.1 GCA_016875515.1 Deltaproteobacteria bacterium
GTGCGGCATCAAGCCACAGCGCAGGGACCTGGCGCTCGTCTACAGCAAGGTGCCGGCCGCCTGCGCCGGCGTGGTGACGGTGAACGCCGCCCGCGCCGCCCCCTGCATGGACGCCGCGGCCCGCCTCCCGCTGGACGGGGTGCAGGCGCTGGTCCTCAACTCCGGCAACGCCAACGCGCTGACCGGGTCCGCCGGGCTGGAGGCAGTGGCGGAGGTGCACGCCGCGGCCGCATCCGCGCTGGGGCTCCAGCCCGCCCAGGTGGTGTCCGCCTCCACGGGCGTCATCGGCGTGAAGCTGCCCACGCAGAAGCTGGTGGCGGCCATGCCGCAGCTGGCGGCCAACCTGCGCGATGACCCGCTCCACGCCGCGGAGGCCATCATGACCACCGACACGCGGCCCAAGATGGCGCACCGCGTGGTGCGGCTGGGCGGCGTGCCGGTGACGGTGGCCGCGCTGGCCAAGGGCAGCGGCATGGTGGCGCCCCAGCTGGCCACCGTGCTGTCCACCCTGGTGACGGACGCGGCCATCTCGCGCGAGCGGCTGCAGGAGGCGGTGCGCGCCGCGTGCGACGTCACCTTCAACCGGCTCACCGTCGACAACGACATGAGCACCAACGACTGCGTGCTCGCGCTCGCCAACGGGCTGGCCCGAAACCCGCCCATCACCGCACCGGGGCCGGACGAGGACGCCTTCCGGGAAGCGGTCCGCTCTCTGTTCGAGGAGCTGGCCCGCGAGGTGGCCGCCGACGGCGAGGGCTCCACCAAGCGCATCGAGGTGCGCGTGGCGGAGGCCCCCACGGAGGACGTGGCGGAGGACATTGCCCGCGCGGTGGCCGGCAGCGCGCTGGTGAAGGCGGCGGTGTTCGGCGCGGACCCCAACTGGGGGCGCATCCTGGCCACGGTGGGAGCGCGGGTGGGCGGGCAGGCCATCCCCGGCGTCAACCCATACCGCGCCTCCGTCACCATCCAGGGCATCTGCGTCTACGACGGCGCCCCCACCTCGCTGGACCGCACCGGGCTGCGCGCCCGCATGCGCGAGCCGGAGGTGCGGGTGGAGGTGGCGCTGCGGTCCGGCAACGCGGAGGCCCACGCCTGGGGGTGTGACCTCAGCTACGACTACGTGAAGATCAACGCCGACTACACCTCCCTCATCGTCGAGCGGCCGGAGGGGGGCGTGGGGCGGGACGACCGGTTCGCCAACTACAGCCCGGCGTTCAAGGTCACCACGCTGGTGCAGGCGCTCTCCTACATTGGACGCTTCAAGGGGCAGCGCTGCGTCATCCAGTACGGCGGCGCGGCCATGACGCGCGAGTCGCTCAAGCGCACCTTCTGCGAGGACATCCTGCTGCTGCGCAGCGTGGGGCTGCTGCCGGTGGTGGTGCACGGGGGCGGGCCGGACATCACCCGCGCGCTGGAGAAGCTGGGCACCGTGCCCGAGTTCATCGACGGCCAGCGCGTCACCAACGCCGCGGACCTGAAGGTGGTGGAGATGGTGCTCACCGGCTCCGTCAACACGGAACTGGTGACGCTGCTCAACCAGAGCGGCGCCAACGCGGTGGGGCTGTCCGGCAAGGACGGGGCGCTCTTGCGCGCGCAGAAGCTGGTGCGGCAGGACGGCAAGGACCTGGGGCAGGTGGGGGAGCTGGTGGAGGTGAACCGCTCGCTCCTGGAGCTGCTGCTGCAGCAGAACTACGTGCCGGTCATCTCGCCCGTGGGCATGGGGCAGAACGGGGACAGCTACAACCTGGCCGCGGACCAGGTGGCCGCCGGGGTGGCCGCCGCCCTCGGGGCGCAAAAGCTCATCTTCCTCGCGGACGTGCCCGGGCTGCTGGAGGGGGATGAGCTGCTCTCCGAGCTCACCCCGGAGCAGCTCAAGGAGAAGGTGGCCTCCGGCGCGGTGGGACAGAACGTCCACGGCACCACGGACGCCATCCTCCGGGCCGTCTCGGGGGGAGTCCCCGCGGTGCACGTCATCGACGGCCGCACGCCCCACAGCGTCATCGCGGAGCTGTTCACCGACAAGGGCGTGGGCACCATCGTCCGGGCGGAGGGCAAGTGATGGACCAGCAGGCCGCCACCCGCCGGGAGCTCATCCGCCAGTTGCTCCGCACCGAGCGGGTGGGGACGCAGGAGGAGCTGGCCGCGCTGCTCGCCCGCAAGGGCGTGCTGGCAACGCAGGCCACCCTGTCCCGGGACCTGGCCCGGCTGCGCGCCCGCCGCGTCACCCTCCCGGAAGGCGGCAGCGTCTACGAGCTGGAGGACCAGCCCGCCCCGGGCGCCACCTCGCGGGACGCCCTGGGGGAGCTGCGCGCGCTCGTCTCCGGGGTGGAGCACAACGGCTCGCTCGCGGTCGTCTTCACGCGGCCCGGCGCCGCCTCCGCGGTGGCCATGGCCATAGACCGCGCCCGGATGCCGGAGGTGCTCGCCACCATTGCCGGCGACGACACCATCTTCGTGGCCCCGGCGCGCAAGGTGTCCGCACAGGCCCTCCTCAAGCACCTGCAGTCCCTCTGGTCCCAGAAGAAGACAGGTACACACTGATGCTCGCGAAGACCGCCGCCGCCGGCAGCACCGGCCTCCACCCGGACGTGCTCGCCATGTCCACCAGCCTGGACCAGGACCTTCACATGGTCCGAGAGGACCTGGCCGGCAGCATGGCCCACCTCACCATGCTGGCCCGCCAGGAGCTCATCCCCGCGGACGCCGCGACGGCGCTGAAGGGGGGCCTCATCCAGCTGGCGCGCGAGGCGCGCGCGGGCACGCTGCAGCTGCCGCGGGAGGAGGACGTCCACATGGCGGTGGAGTCCGAGCTGGGGAGGCGCGTGGGGGCCGCCTCCGGCTTCCTCCACACCGCGCGCTCCCGCAACGACCAGGTCTCCACGGACCTGCGCCTCCACGTCCGAGAGCGGTGCCTCGTGCACCTGGACGGGCTGCTCTCGCTCCTCTCCGAGGTGTGCGACCGCGCCGAGGTCGAGCGCGACACGCTGATGCCCTCCTACACCCACCGCCAGCGCGCGCAGCCCATCTCCGCCGCGTACTGGCTCCTGGGCACCGCCTCCCAGCTGCAGCGGGACGTGGAGGCGTTCCGCTGGGCCTTCTCCGGCGCCAACGCCCTGCCGCTCGGGGTGGGGGCCATTGCCGGCAGCTCGCTGCCCATTGACCGCGAGTTCACCCGGGCGCTGCTCCAGTTCGACCGGCTCACCCTCAACGGACTGGACACCGTGGGGGACCGGGACTTCATGCTGGACTACCTGTACGCCTCGTCGCGGCTGCTGCTGCACGCCAGCCGCTTCTCCACGGACGTCATTGACTACAGCTCGCGCGAGTTCGGCTTCCTGGAGCTGGACGGGGAAATCGCCTGCGGCAGCAGCATGATGCCGCAGAAGAAGAACCCGGACGTCTTCGAGTTGGTGCGCGGCAAGAGCGGCCCGCAGTTAGGGGACCTGGTCTCCCTGCTGGTGACGGTGAAGGGGCTGCCCGGCGGCTACAACCGGGACCTGCAGGAGGACCGGGGCCCGCTGCTCGCCACCGGGGCGCGGGTGCAGGCGGTGCTGGCCACGCTCGCCCTGGCCCTGCCCCGGGTGCGCTTCAACGTGGAAAGGTGCTTTGCCGCGCTGAAGGCGGACGCAACCCAGGCCACGGACCTGGCCGAGGCGCTGGTGGCCCGCGGCATGCCGTTCCGCGAGGCTTACAAGAAGGTGGGTGCGCTGGTGCGCATGGCGCAGGAACGGGGGACGGCGTTGAACGACCTTTCACCCAACCTGGCGCAGGAAATGGACGAATGCTTCACGGGGGACGTGATGGCGTCTGCTCAGGTGTCTTGCAGCGTGGCCCGCAAGGTGACCGCCGGCAGCACCGGCCCCGCCTCCGTGGAGGCGCAGCTGAACACCCTGCGCGCCTTCGTCACCCGCACCCGCGAGGAGCTGGCGGGCGCCCCCCGGCTGGACACGCTGCTCGGCTCGCTCATGGAGGCCCCCCTGTGAAGAAGCGCGACTTCTTGTACCTGAAGGACCTGTCCCTCCCCGAGCACGACGCGCTCTACGCGCGCGCGGTGCAGTTCAAGGCCGAGCGCCGCCAGGGCGCCACCCACGCCACGCTGCGCGGCAAGACGCTTGCGTGCGTGTTCGAGAAGTCCTCCACGCGCACGCGCCTGTCCTTCGAGGCGGCCATGGTGCAGCTGGGCGGCCACGCCATCACGCTCAACGCGGGGGACTCGCAAATTGCCCGCGGCGAGCCGGTGGAGGACACCGCGCGCGTTACCTCCAGCTACGTGGACGCCATCATGTACCGGACGTTCGGGGATGACCGCCTGGCCACCTTCGCGAGGCACTCGCGCGTCCCGGTCATCAACGGCCTGTCGGACGGTGCCCACCCGGTGCAACTGCTGGCAGACCTGATGACGGTGCGCGAGCGGCTGGGCGGCCCGCTGTCCGGCCGCGTGGTGGCCTGGGTGGGAGACGGCAGCAGCAACATGGCGCGCAGCTGGGTGGAGGCCGCGGGGCTGTTCGGCTTCGAACTGCGCGTGGCCGCCCCGGAGGGCTACCGGCCGCCCGCGGACGAGGTGAAGGCGGCGGGCGGGCGCGTCCACGTCCTCTCCTCGCCGAAGGAGGCGGTGTCCGGCGCGGACGTGGTGACCACGGACGTCTGGACGTCCATGGGGCAGGAGAAGGAGTCCGCGGCCCGCCTCAAGGCCTTCCAGGGATTCTGCCTGGACGGCGCGTTGTTCTCCGCCGCCGCCCCGAGCGCCATCGTGCTGCACTGCCTGCCTGCCCACCGCGGAGAGGAAATTTCTGCGGACGTCATCGACCACCCCCGCTCCGCCATCTTCGACGAGGCGGAGAACCGCATGCACGCCCAGAAGGCGCTGCTCGAGACCCTTTTGCTCGGCTGATTGCTGCTAGAGGACCCATCCCATGCCCCGCCGCCCAGACATCCAGAAGGTCTTCCTCATCGGCTCCGGCCCCATCGTCATCGGACAGGCGTGCGAGTTCGACTACTCGGGCACGCAGGCCGTGAAGGCCCTGCGCGCAGAAGGGGTGGAGGTGGTGCTGCTCAACGGCAACCCGGCCACCGTCATGACGGACCCGGAGTTCGCGCACCGCACCTACATTGAACCCATCACGGTGGAGGCGGCCGAGCGCATCATCGCCGCCGAGCGGCCGGACGCCCTGCTGCCCACCATGGGCGGCCAGACGGCGCTCAACCTGGCCAAGGCGCTGGCGGAGGCGGGCATCCTGGAGAAGTACGGCGTGCGGCTGATTGGCGCGTCCCTGGAGGCCATCAACAAGGCCGAGGACCGGCAACTGTTCAAGGCGGCCATGGAGAAGATTGGAGTGCCCATGGCGCGCTCCATTTACGTGGACTCCATGGGCGGCGCGCTCGCTGCGCTGGAGACCATTGGCTACCCGGTGGTCATTCGCCCTTCCTTCACCCTGGGCGGCACGGGCGGCGGCATTGCCCGCACGCGCGAGGAGTTCGTGGCCATCTGCGAGCACGGCCTGCGCGCCAGCCCCAACTCCACCCTCCTCATCGAGGAGTCGCTGCTGGGGTGGAAGGAGTACGAGCTGGAGGTCATCCGCGACACCGCGGACAACGCCCTCATCATCTGCTCCATCGAGAACTTCGACCCCATGGGGGTGCACACGGGGGACAGCATCACCGTGGCCCCGGCCCAGACGCTGACGGACAAGGAGTACCAGCAGCTTCGCACCGCCAGCCTCGCCATCATCCGGGAGATTGGGGTGGACACCGGCGGCAGCAACATCCAGTTCGCCGTCAACCCGAAGGACGGGCGCTACATCGTCATTGAAATGAACCCGCGCGTGAGCCGCTCCTCCGCGCTCGCGTCCAAGGCCACCGGCTACCCCATCGCCAAGGTGGCCGCGAAGCTGGCGCTGGGCTTCACGCTGGACGAGCTGAAGAATGACATCACCCGGAACACCACCGCCTGCTTCGAGCCCACGCTGGACTACGTGGTGGTGAAGGTGCCGCGCTTCAACTTCGAGAAGTTCCCCGGGGCAGACCGCACCCTCACCACCTCCATGCGCAGCGTGGGCGAGGTGATGGCCATGGGCCGCACCTTCGAGGAGGCGTACTTCAAGGCCGTCCGCTCCATGGAGCTGGACCGGCTGCAGCTGGGGCAGCTGGACTACCCGGCAGACGCCGCGGAGAAGCGGGCGGCGCTGGAGAAGGGGCTGCGCGTGCCCCAGCCGGAGCGGCCGTGGCACCTGGTGGAGGCGTTCCGCAGCGGCTACGCCGTGGAGGCGGTGCAGGCCCTCACGGAGATGGACCCGTGGTTCCTCGAGCGGGTTCGCCGGGTGGTGCTCTTGGGTGAAGGGCTGCGCGGGGCCACGCTCGGCACGCTGGGTGACGCCACGCTGCGGCAGGCCAAGCGGTACGGGCTCGCGGACTCGCAGCTGGCCTCCCTGCTGGGCTGCGCGGAGGGGGACGTGCGCGCCGAGCGCCACCGCCGCGGCATCCGCCCCGTCTACAAGCGGGTGGACACCTGCGCCGCGGAGTTCGAGGCCTACACCCCCTACCTGTACTCCACGTACGAGCAGGAGGACGAGGCGCCCCCCACGGACCGGCAGAAGGTCCTCGTCCTGGGCAGCGGGCCGGTGCGCATTGGTCAAGGCGTGGAGTTCGACTACTGCTGCGTCCACGCCTGCTTCGCCCTGCGCGAGGCCGGCTTCGAGACGGTGATGGTCAACTGCAACCCGGAGACCGTCTCCACCGACTACGACACGTCCGACCGCCTCTACTTCGAGCCGCTGACGCTGGAGGACGTGCTGGAGATTGCCCACCGGGAGAAGCCGCTGGGGGCGATTGTCCAGATGGGCGGGCAGACGCCGCTGAAGCTGTGCCGCGCGCTGGAGAAGGCCGGGGTGCCCATCCTCGGCACCACGCCGGACGCCATTGACCGCGCCGAGGATCGCGAGCGCTTCGCCGAGGTGCTCCGCAAGCTGAAGCTGCGCCAGCCGGAGAACGGCGTGGCGCGCAGCCCGGAGGAGGCGGTGAAGGTGGCCGAGGGGATTGGCTACCCCGTCATGGTGCGCCCCTCCTACGTGCTGGGCGGGCGGGCCATGGAGGTGGTGCGGGACCGCGAGTCGCTGCAGCGCTACATGCGCGAGGCGGTGCGCGCCTCCCCCGAGCACCCGGTGCTGGTGGACCGCTTCCTCTCCAATGCCGTGGAGGTGGACGTGGACCTGGTGGCAGACCGCACCGGGGCCGTCCGCATGGGCGGCGTGCTGGAGCACGTGGAGGAGGCGGGCGTGCACTCCGGTGACGCGGCCTGCACCCTGCCGCCGTACTCGCTGGCTGCGGACGTGGTGGAGGAGATGAAGGCGCAGGCCGTCGTCCTCGCCCGGGAGCTGGGCGTGGTGGGCCTCATGAACGTCCAGT
>VGRA01000122.1 GCA_016875515.1 Deltaproteobacteria bacterium
GGAGAAGAGAAGGCTTATAGCCGCGCGGGGCCGTGTGCGCCTGCCTCGTTTTGCGGCCCGGGGAACATCCCGGGGCGTGCCGGTGTAGTCCGTGGCTGCTGCTTGAAGCCCCGGGGTGGCGTGGTTAGCATCCCGCTGCTCGGGCGCCCGCTTTCGTGGGCGTCAACTCGCTGGAATCACACGCGTTTCCCAGAAAAGGCGTCCACATCCCCATGCCGCGCACCCTCCGTCGCGTCGCCACCCTCGCACTCCTCCTCGGCGCCTGGGCCATTGCCGGCAGTGACCGCGTCCCCGCCTGGATTGCCTCCGGCGAGGCGGTGGCCGGGCCGGCCGCCGCGCTGACGTCCGAGGTGACGCGCGCCGCCGAGGGCCAGCGCCCCGCGCACGATCTCTCCGCCCTCCGCACCTTTACCAAGGTCATCCTCTACGTGAAGGACAACTACGTGGACCCCAAGCGGGTGAAGCCGAAGGAGATGATGGTTTCCGCGCTGGACTACGTGGAGAAGGCCGTGCCCGACGTGCTGGTGGACGGCACCGCGGAGGCCGGGAAGCTGTCCGTCAACGTCAACAGCAACGTGAAGGTGTTCGACATCAGCCACGTGGACTCGCTGTGGAAGATGTCCTTCACGCTCAAGGACGTCTTCGAGCACCTGGGCAAGCACATGCGCGCCAGCTCCGACACGCGGGACGTGGAGTACGCCGCCGTCAACGGGATGCTCTCCACGCTGGATCCGCACTCGGTGCTGCTGCGCCCGGAGCTGTACCGGGAGATGAAGCTCACCACCAAGGGCGAGTTCGGCGGCCTCGGCTTCGTCATCCAAATGAAGGAGGGCAACCTCTCCGTGGTGAAGGTGCTGCCCAAGACGCCCGCCTACCGCGCGGGCATCAAGAAGGATGACCACATCAGCCGCATCGGCGAGGAGTCCACGGTCAACATGGACCTCAACGAGGCCGTATCCAAGCTGCGCGGCCCGGTGGACAGCAAGGTCATTATCACCGTGGTGCGGGACGGCAAGGCGCAAGTGCTCGCGCTGGCGCGCGCCATGATCTCCATCGAGTCGGTGCAGTCCAAGCTGCTCGCGAGCGGCGTGGGCTACGTGCGGCTCAAGAACTTCCAGGGGAACACCACGCGGGACCTGCGCGCCGCGCTGGAGGAGATGTCCCGCCGCGTGGAGGGCGGCCGGCTCAAGGGGCTGGTGCTGGACCTGCGCGGAAACCCGGGCGGCCTGCTGGACCAGGCCATCCAGGTGTCAGACCAGTTCATCAGCGAGGGGACGCTGGTGGCCACGGTGGGCTTCTCCGACAAGCTCCGCGAGGAGAAGAAGGCCCACGCGGACGAAGGGGACACCCAGTACCCCATTGCAGTGCTGGTCAACTCGGGCTCCGCGTCCGCGTCCGAGATCGTCGCCGGGGCGCTGAAGAACCTGGGGCGCGCCGTCATCATCGGCCGGCAGACGTTCGGCAAGGGCTCGGTGCAGGTGCTCTACGACTTCCCGGATGACTCCGCGCTCAAGCTCACCATTGCCAAGTACCTGACCCCCGGGGACGTCTCCATCCAGGAGGTGGGCGTCACGCCGGACATCGAGCTCGTCCCCACCCGCGTGACGCGCGAGCGCGTGGACGTCTTCGCCCCGCGCAAGAGCATGGGCGAGGCGGACCTGGAGCACCACTTCAGCAACCCGTCCTCCAAGGAGGCGGCCAAGAAGCGGGACGAGGTGCTCGGGCGGGAGAAGCCGCTGGAGTCGCTCAAGTACCTCAAGGAGGACCAGCAGCAGGCAGACGCCCTGGCCCAGAAGAGGAAGGCCGAGGAGGACAAGGCCCAGGCGAAGAAGAAGGGCGGCAAGGGCCTGCTCCGGGACGTGGACACTGGCGGCAACACCGAGCAACTGGACGACCAGATGGACGCCGAGTCCCAGGACGAGGTGAAGGAGGACTTCGAGGTCCAGTTCGCCCGGGACTTCGTGCTCAAGGCCCCGCAGTTGCGCCGGGACCAGATGCTCGCCGCCGGCAAGCCCTTCATCGTGGAGAAGCGCGCCGCCGAGGCCCGCCGCGTGGACGACGCCATCAAGGCGCTTGGCGTGGACTGGACCGCGGGCCCCTCCCCGGCACGGGCGCAGCTGGACTCCCAGCTGACCCCCGCCTCCGCCCAGGCCACCACGGCCGGCGAGCAGATGGACCTGGAGCTGACCGTCATCAACCGGGGCGTGGAGGCGGTGCACCGGCTGAGCGCCTGGACGGAGAGCGACAACCCCTACGTGGACCGGCGCGAGTTCCTGCTCGGTCGGCTCGCCCCCGGCGAGAAGAAGTTCTGGACCGTCCCCGTGCGCCTCCCCAAGGATCTCCCCTCCCGCAAGGACGCGGTGACGGTGCACTTCCGCACCGAGCAGGGGGACCTGCCCGAGACGCTCGCCCACGAGCTCAGCTTCTCCGAGCTGCCCCGGCCGATGTTCGGCTTCAGCTGGCAGGTGGTGGACGACTGCAAGGAGTGCAACGGGGACGGGCGGGTGCAGCGCGGGGAGACGGTGGACCTGGTGCTGGACGTCACCAACCGCGGCCGCGGGCGCGCGTTGGACTCCTTTGCGCAGATCAAGAACGGCGGGGACCAGAACATCTTCATCGAGAAGGGGCGCTTCAAGCTGGGCGCCCTGGATCCCGGCGAGACGAAGCAGGCCCGCTTCACCCTGCAGCTGAAGCCCGGCTGGAAGGCGGAGACCTTCCCGCTGAAGCTGGCGGTGCTGGACGAGCCGCTCGAGGAATACTGCACGGAGAAGCTGGAGCTGCCCGTGGAAGACAAGCCGGTGCAGCTGGAGCCGGTGCGCGGGGCGGTGAAGCTGGCCGAGGGAACGCAGCTGTTCCGGGACGCCCGCGGCTCGTTCGCGGTGGCCCGCGTGCAGCGGGCCTCCGTGGTGAACCCGCTGCAGCGCGCGGGGGACTTCCTCAAGGTGGACACCGGCGAGGGGCGGGCCTTCTGGGTGAACGCGCGCGCCGCCACGGCAGACGCGCGCGCCAAGGTGACCGGACTCAAGGAGCTCGCCTACCAGCTGGAACGGGATCCCCCGCTCATCGAACTGAACGGCGAGGCGGGCGCCGGCGCGCTCGTCTCGGACGGCGAGCGGCTGATGCTCAGCGGTACGGTGACGGCCTCGCGCCAGTTGATGGACGTGTACGTCCTGGTGAACGACCAGAAGGTCCTCTTCAAGGCGGGCGGCGCCCCGCCCGCACCCGGCAAGCCCGTGCAGGTGACCTTCTCCGCGGACGTGCCGCTCAAGGAGGGCAACAACGCGGTGCTGGTGGTGGCACGGGAGACCGGCGAGTTCTCCTCCCGCAAGACGCTGTTCGTCCGCCGCCGGGCGGGCGCGGTGGCCCAGAAGGCGCCCCCTGCGCAGGTGCCTGCGCAGCCGTGAACCGCCGCGGCGGGCGGGTTTGACCGGTGGCGCGGGCCGCGGTTACGGTCCCCGCCCTCGTGTCACGCCTGATCGCCACCTGTGCGCTGCTTGCCTGGGGACTGGCCCACGCCGAGCCCTATGACATCCGGCTGGCGCAGCTGGGGGCGCCCAGCAGCACCCCCACGGCCAACACCGACTTCGCCATCTTCTCGCGCACCTTCTCCGCGGCGCTGACCTCCGCGAACCTGGCCCCGCCCACCACGCTTGGCCACTCGGGTTTCGCCGTCAGCCCGGGGCTGTCCGCGGTGATGTTCCAGGCGAGGGATGCCAACTTCAAGCTCCCCACCGCGGAGCCCATCCGCTCCCCGCTGCTCATCCCCTCCGTCCACCTGCGCAAGGGGCTGCCCGCCTCGTTCGAGTTCGGCAGCCGCGTGGCGTGGGTGGAGCGCAGCCGGATGTTCGCCGTGACCGCGGAGGTGAAGTGGGCGCTGAGCGAGGGGGTCGCCTACCTTCCGGAGCTGGGGGTGCGTGCCTCCGGCACGCGGCTGGTCAACGCCCGGGACTTCGATCTCACCACCGCCGGCCTGGACGTGGCGCTGGGCAAGCGCTTCGCGCTGGGAGGCATCCTCACCCTGTCCCCCTACGCCGGCTGGAACCTCTGCTGGACAACGGCCTGGTCCAACATGGTGGACTTCGACCGCGGCCGCACCGCCCGGGAGTCGCTCGCCTCCCCCACGGCGCAGCTGGACGGGACGGACGTGTTCGACCCGGTCATGTTGACGGACAACGTCCACAATCGCTTCTACGGCGGGCTGCGGATGGTGGCGGGCGTGGCTGCGCTCGGCGTTGAGTACAGCCACGCACAGCTGGGCAGCGTGAAGGACCAGGACGGGTCCAACCGCGCCGTGCCGGCCGTGACCGCCTTCAACGTCTCGCTCGGACTGCAGTACTGACACTCACCGGGAGGACAACGCCTCCCGCAGCGCGCCCGGCCGATTGGTGATGCAGCTGTCCACCCCCGCGTCCCGCAGCTGCGCCGCCTCCTCCGGGTCGTCCACCGTCCACGCGGCCACTTCCCAGCCCCGCGCATGCCACCGGGCCACGCGCCCGGGGGTGACCAGGGAAGCCGGCGGGTGGATGGCGGCGTTCGCCCCCAGCGGCGTCCAGAGGTTCTCCTGAAGCCATAGCCCCCGGTCCGGGTCCACGAGGAAGCCGCGCCGAAGCGCCGGGTAGGCCCGCTGCAGCCGCACCAGGCACAGCGGGTTGAAGCTGGAGAAGACGACCTGCCCCTCCAGCCCGTGCGCGAGCACCCGCGCGGCTGCCTTCAGCGAGAGCCCATCGTCCTCCACCCGCTCGCACTTGAGCTCCACGTTGACCAGGAAGTCGCCGCGCGGCACCCGCTCCAGCACCTCGTCCAGGAGCGGGACATGCGCGGGGGCAAACCCCAGCCGCGTGCCCACGTCCACCTGGCGCAGCCGCTCCCAGGACGTCCAGCGCACCTCCCAGTCCAACCCAGCGAGCCGGTCCAAGCGCTCATCGTGGCACACCACCACCTCGCCGGAGCCACACGTCATGACGTCCAGCTCGATGCCGTCCGCCCGCTGCCGGACGGCCTCCTCGAACGCGGCGAGCGTGTTCTCCGGGGCGGAGGCGGAGGCCCCGCGGTGTCCGAGCAATCGCATGGGCGGGGCCTTGTAGCGCGGAACGGCGTACGCCGGGCAGGGGCGCCCCCTGTGCCTTGCGGGCGCGCCCCCGGTCAGGCAGGGTGTTTGACCGTCATGGTCATCGGCACGGGCGAGTGGCTGCTCATCGGCATCATCTTGTTGCTGGTCTTCTCCGCGTCGCGGATGGGCCAGTTGGGCAACGTGCTCGGCAGCTTCGTCCACGGTTTCCGCCAGGCGAGCCGCGGGCAGGGCGTGGTGGACGTCCAGGGCAAGCGCCTGGACGAGCCCGGCCAGCCGCCGCGCACCCCCGAGGCTTGAGCCGCCCGGGGGGCCTCAGTGGAGGGTCCGGTCCTGTGGCACCCGCAGAGGTTGCAAGGCGGGTCCGGCGAGCAGCAGCTCCGCCTGGCGCCGCAGGTTCTCGTGGACCTGGAGGTCCACCACCAGCTCGCGCAGGTCCACGTCGTTGAGCAGCGGCACCAGCTTGGCCCCCACCGCGGGCGGCAGGTAGGGGTTGAAGGCCAGTGCGCGGCGCACCGCGTGGCGCACGCCCCAGCGCGGCGAACGGTAGATTTCCAGCAGCGGCTCCGGCCGGCAGGGGCGCTTGGCCGCCACCCCCACCACCAGCGGCTCGGTCAGCCGGGCGTTGAGCAGCGCGTTGCGCACCACGTCCGGGTGCGACACGTGCACGAGCCGCGAGAGGAGGTCCGGGTCTCGCGTGATGCGCGCCTTCGTCTTGAGGTGCCCCAGCGTGTCCGAGAAGGCCAGCGCGTCCGCGCGCCGCGCCGCGTCCAGATCCATCTCCTGGCGGGCCGGGGCATCCACGAAGAGCGCCTCCACCTCCTCAAGCTCCTGCAGCCGGGCCAGGCGAAGCAGTTGGGGGGCGAACGGGATGACGTCTCCGTCCAGCTGCAGCGCGGCCAGGACTGCCTGCAGCCCCGCCGCCGCGTCCGGGAGCCCCTCCCGCGAGATCGCCATCAGCTGGCGGAGCAGCTCCGTGGCCTCGCCCGGGTGCAGCGCGGCAAGTTCCCGGGCCGCCGCCCTCCGCACCACCTCCGCGCCGCCGCCGAGCGCTTGTAACCGCCGCGCGAGCGCGCGGGCCTGATCCCGTGGGTCCATGCCGTCCCGGGGCTCAGCTTAATCCGTCCCCCGTGCGCTTGCCGCTCGCCAGAAGCGCCTGCTATCCCGATCTCCTGAGGCCCACCATGAGCGAGTCCAGCCCCTCGGAGTCCCCCCGTTCCCCGCGGGTCATCAAGCGGTACTCCAACCGCAAGCTCTACGACACCGCGGAGAGCCGCTACATCACCCTGGAGGAGATCTCCGAGATGGTGAAGCAGGGGGTGGAGCTGCAGATCCTGGACAACAAGAGCCGGGAGGATCTCACCTCCGTCACTCTGGCGCAGATCATCTTCGAGCAGGAGAAGAAGAGGCACCTGATGCCCCTGTCGGTGCTGCGGGAGATCATCCGCGCTCCCGGCGAGACGCTCGGCGGCTTCATCTCCCGAGAGCTCTCCCCCCGCGTGGCCTCCATCCGGGACGAGGCGGGCAGCCGGCTGGGACAGCTGATCAAGCGGGAGGAGGAGGCGGCAGCGGATCTGCTGCAGACCACCCACCGTGCGCTGGAGGAGTGGCAGCGCAAGGTGGACGAGCGGATCTCTGGCACCGTGGGCAACCTCTCGGGCAACCTGCCCGCCATGGGCAAGGATCTCCGCGCCCTCATCCAGCGGCTCGAGCAACTGGAGAAGCAAGTGCAGGAACTGGAGGCGGCGAAGAAGAAGTAGCCGCCTTCAGCGGCCGGCCGCGTCCACGTCCACCGCAATGGTGGAGAGGAGCTGCGCCCCGCGGCTCCACGGTGCGTACTGCCAGATGGTCTTGCCGTGGCTCTGCGCCTCGTCGATCTTCACGTTGAAGCCGAGCGGCTCGGTGACGCGCCCCGGGAAGTGGGCGGCGAGCTTCTCGAGGATCTCGTCCGCGAGCGCCGTCTTCCGGTAGAGCGTGGGCACCACGCGGGTGATGCGCAGTTGCCCGCAGCGGTGCTCCGCCACCACGCGCTCCACCGTGTCCACCACCTCGGCGCACCCATCCAGCGACAGGTAGGTGACCGCCACGGGCACCACCACCTCGCGGGCCGCCACCAAGATGTTCACCGTGGTGAGCCCCATGGAGGGGGGCGCGTCCATCACCACCACGTCGTACCGGGCGGCCTCAGCCTCGGCGAGGCGGCGGTCCAGCCGCTGCGCGCGGTCCGGCTGCCCCGCGAGAACCTCGGGCAGCCGCCCCATCTGCTTGTAGCTGGGCACCAGCGACAGCCCCTCCACGGATGTGGGCCGCGCCACGTC
>VGRA01000123.1 GCA_016875515.1 Deltaproteobacteria bacterium
TCCGGGGCGCTGGGCCGGCTGCGGGGGCACGGCCGTCACCGCCTCGGTGACGGCACGGGGGGCGGCCGCCTGCTCCCCGGGCGCGGCGGCCTTGAGAAAGTTGAACGGCCGCGTGGCGGCCACGTCCTCGCCGAGCGGCACCGGCACGGACGGGGCCGGTGAAGCAGCCGCCGCTGCCGGCGCCTGGTGAAAGCCGGTGGTCGACACGTCGATCACCAGCGAGGGAGCGTGCGGCTCGTCCCCCAGCCCCACCGGGGGAGTGGCCGGGGCCGCGGGGGGCTGCGGCCTCGCCGCCGGGACGGGCCGGGCCAGCGCAGGGCGCAGCACCGCGATGAACTCCGGCACCTCCGGGTGGCCCGGGTTGAACCCCAACAGCACGTCCAGGAACGGCTGGGCCCGGGCAACCTCCGCCTTGGCCTTGCACAGGCGGAGCACGTTCAGCAGCTGCTCTACCTGCGCCTCCACCATTCCGGGCGCTCCCGCGGCGGCCGCCGCGGCGTACACGTTGTAGGCCAGTTCGTGCGCGTCCAGGTCCTCGGGATCCTGCGCGAGCACCGCCTGCAGCCGCTCCATGGCACCCTGCAGGTCCCCGGCAGACAGCTGCAACGCGGCCTCGCCGAGCAGCTGGTCCCTGGAGGGCGGCCGGGCTGCGGCCGGTACCGGCACCGGCGCCGCGGGAGCCGGCGCGGCAGCCCTCGGCGGGGGTGCGGCGGCCACCGGCGCAGATGCCACGGGCGCCGCGGTGGGCTCCGCCTCGGGCACAACGGCTGCGTGCAGCCCCGCGCTGCGCACCGCCTGCAGGTCCGGGTCCGCGGGGGCGAGCCGCTCCACCTGCGCCCACGCCCGCTCCGCCTCGTCCGCGTTCCCCTTCTGGTGGTGCGTCCTCGCCAGGAGCTTCCACGTGCCGGCCGCCTTGGCCTGCTGCCCCAGCCCCTCGAACGCCTGCCCCAGCAGTTCGAGCATCTCCACGTCCGTGGGGTCTGCCTTGTAGAGCGGCTGCAGCCGGCCCAGGGCCCGGGTGTGCTCGCCGCGCTGCACGTACAGCCGCGCCAGCTCCTTGCCGAGTGCCCCGTCGTTCGGGTCCAGCGCCAGGATCCGCTCGCCGGACCGCACCAGGTCGTCCATCCGGTTGGAGCGCCGGTACTGGTCTGCCGCGCGGCGGTACTCGAGCAGCGCGCGGTCCACCTTCCCCTGCGCCGAGAACAGCTCCGCCAGCTTCACCCGCGAGCCGGGGTTCTCCGGCTCCAGGTCCACCATCCTCGTGAGCGTCTCGAAGAGCCGCTCCACGTCCCCCGCCTGGTTGTAGTGGTTTGCCAGCACCTGCAGGTAGGCCATCGCCTCGCCTACCAGCTGCAGCCGCTGGTGCAGCTCCGCCAGCTTGAGGTTCAGCTCCACCTGGCCGGGGTTCAGCTTCAGCGCCTGCTTGTACTGGGCCACCGCCTTCAGGAAGAAGCCGTCGCCGGCGTAGTTCTCCGCCACCTTCACGAACCAGGTGGCCGCCGCGGGGTTGTCCCCCTTCTTCTGGTGCAGCTCGCCCAGCTTCTGCAGCACCCGCACGTCCCGCGGGTCCAGCTTCAGCAGCAGCTCGTACTCCTTGATGGCCTTGTCCCAGGCCCCCTTCGCCACGAGCTTGGCGGCGTTCTCGCTGATCTTGGTCTTGTCCATCGTCCCGGGTCCCGCGGAAGGAACCCGGAACGCTAGGCCCGTCAGGGCGTCTCTTCAATGGCCTTGCGCAGCCGCCGGGTGCCGGTCTCGGACGCGAGCAGGCGCTCCACCAACCGCGTGTCGTAGTCCCCGGCCACGAACCCGTCGTCTGCCAGCGCCGCGCGGTGGAATGGGATGTTCGTCTTGACGCCCTGCACCACGTACTCACCCAGCGCCCGCTGCATCCGCGCAATGGCCGTGGGACGATCCACCGCGTGGACGATGAGCTTGCTCACCAGCGAGTCGTAGTAGGGCAGCACCGTGTAGTTCTCGTACGCCAACGAGTCCACCCGCACCCCGAAGCCGCCGGGCGCGTGGTACGCAGTGATCTTCCCCGGTGAGGGCGCGAACGTGACCGGGTCCTCCGCGTTCACCCTGCACTCGATGGAGGCCCCCATCATCACCACGTCTGCCTGCGTCCACTGCAGCGGCGCCCCCGCCGCCATGCGGATCTGCTCGCGCACAAGGTCGAAGCCCGTGACCATCTCTGTCACCGGGTGCTCCACCTGCACGCGGGTGTTCATCTCCATGAAGTAGAAGCGGCCCTTCTCGTCCATCAGGAACTCGATGGTGCCGAGGCTGTTGTAGCCAATCTTCCGCATGGCCTGCAGCGACACGCGCCCCATCTCCTCGCGCAGCGCAGCGCTCACCCCCGGGGACGGGCTCTCCTCGATCAGCTTCTGGTGGCGCCGCTGGACCGAGCACTCGCGCTCGCCCAGGTGGATGACGTTGCCGTGTTCGTCTGCCACCACCTGGATTTCAATGTGGCGCGGCTGCTCCACGTACCGCTCGATGTACATGTCCCCGTTGCCGAATGCCGCCACCGCCTCCGCGGAGGCCGTATTGAACGCCCCGGGAATGGCCTCCAGGCTGCGGACGATCTTCATTCCGCGTCCACCGCCGCCCGCCGCCGCCTTCAGGATGACCGGCAGCCCAATCTCCTGCGCCCACCGCCTGGCCTCCTCCGCGTCCTTCACCCCCCCCGGGCTGCCCGGCAACAGCGGCAGCCCTGCCTCCCGCGCCGCCTCGCGCGCCCGCACCTTGTTGCCCATCAGCCGGATGACCTCCGGCCGCGGCCCGATGAAGGCGATCTTGCAGGAGCGGCACACCTCCGCGAACTCCGCGTTCTCGGACAGGAAGCCGTACCCGGGGTGGATGGCGTCTGCCCCGGTGATCTCCGCCGCGGACAGCACCGCGGGAACGTTCAGGTAGCTGTCCCTGCTCGCCGGCGGCCCAATGCACACCGCCTCGTCCGCGAACCGCACGTGCAGCCCGTGTACGTCCGCCGTGGAGTGGACCGCGACCGTCGCAATGCCCAGCTCGCGGCACGCGCGGATGATCCGCAGGGCAATCTCCCCGCGGTTGGCAACCAGAACCTTCTTGAACACGGTGAAGCCCCCTCGCTCAGGCCGGTTCCACGCGGAACAGCGCCTGCCCGAACTCCACCGGGTGGCCGTTGTCCGCGAGGATCTCGGTGATGCGCCCCGCCGTCTCGGCCTCGATCTCGTTCATGAGCTTCATGGCCTCCACGATGCAGAGCACCTGCCCTTTCTTTACCACCGAGCCCACCTCCACGAACGGCGGTTGGTCCGGCGCGGGGGTCCGGTAGAACGTCCCCACGAACGGGGAGTTCACCAGCGTCCCCGCCTTCTCCGCGGCGGCTGGGGCAGCGGCAGGTACGGACGGCGCGGGCGCGTGCACCGCGGCAGCGGACGCCACCGGCGCCGCCGCCAAGGAGGACTGCGCCGGGCGGGCCACCACCGCCGGCGCGTGCTCCACCACCGTCACCGCGCCGTGCGGCCCACGCCGGATGACCAGGCGCTCGTCCCCGTTGGTCCAGCTGAGGTGGCTCACCTCGGACGACTCGAGGATCTCCACGATCTCCCGCAGCGCCCCCACGTCCAGGCTCGTCTTCCCCAGCACGGGCGCCTCCACCGTCTCATTCTTGCGCGCGGCCATGGTGGGCCTACGCCGCCCCCACGCGGGTCAGGTACTTGCCGTCGCGGGTGTCAATCTTGAGGACGTCCCCCTCGTTGATGAACAGCGGCACGGACACCTCGTAGCCGGTCTCCAGGACGGCCGGCTTGAGCGCGCCGGACACCGTGTCCCCGCGGACGCCCGGGTCGCACTTGGTAACCTTCAGCTCCACCGCGTTGGGCAGCGTCACGCCAATGGCCTTGCCGTTGTAGAAGAGGATGGAGGCGCTGATCTGCTCCTTCAGGAAGTTCTTCGACTCGCCCAGCGCCGCCTCGGACAGGTACGTCTGCTCGAAGTTGCGGTTGTCCATGAAGTAGAAGTCGTCCCCCTGCTTGTACAGGTACTGCATGTCCCGCTCCTCGATGTCCGGCTTGCCTACCTTGTCGCCCGACTTGAAGGTTGGCTGCAGCACGCGCCCGGTCAGCAGGTTGCGGATGGACGTCCGCACGAAGGCAGAGCCCTTGCCTGGCTTCACATGCTGGAACTCCACGATCTCGAACGGCTCACCGTCCACTTCGATCTTCATCCCCTTGCGGAAATCGGACGTGTCGATCACACCAGCCATGGCAATGCCCCTTTGTGAATGCGGAGGAAATGAACCGTCAAGGGCGGGGTCTCTACCCCGCCGCCGCCCGGGCCGCCAAGTGCTTTCGAGCCCGCTCCCCTCAGGACAGCAGGGCCAGCCCGGCCGCCACTTCTCCCGCGTGCAGCCGCAAGAGGAAACGCCCCTTGCCCGGGTTGCCTGGCATTCGCCCCACCAGCAGCAGGTGGTGGCCCCCCCCCACCGGCCGGAGCAGCACCCACAGCCCTCCCACCTGGAGGGACAGTTCCTCCAGCGGTCCCCCGCCCAGCCGCGCCGCAGCCGCCTGCGCCTGCCCCAGGACGGCCCCCCACTCCACCGCCGAAGACTCCAGGTCCAGCCCCTCAGGGCTCCCCGCCACGTGCTGGGCAACCGGGATGCCGTCCACGCCCAGCACCGCGCAGGCCACGGCCCCGTCCACCTGGTGCACCAACTGCGACAGCCGCGCCTCGAAACCCACCAGGGTGCCTCCCGGGGCTAGCCTGGGCTAGCCATCCGTGCCGGCGTCTGCCGAGGCGCAGGTGGCCGGCTTGTCGTCCTGGCCACCAATGTTGAAACAGGGGCCGTTGCGCTCCAGCACCTCCCCCTGGCGGCACTGCAGCCCCGAGTCGTACACTTGGATGGTGTACGGGCGGAGGTTGGACTCAATGGTACCGCCCGAGTTGAGCGTCCCGGACAGCTGCGCCGTCACCGTCAGAGAGACCGTGTCACCGGTCAGCACGTTGTCGAGCAGGGACTGGGCCGCCACCGGCCCCACCAGGTTGAGGACCATGGGCACCTGCTGTCCCCCGGCCGCCAGCGTGAAGCTGATGGCCACGTTCTCCGTCCGCAGGTTCAGGTTGGGCGCGGACCGGTAGGTGAGGGACAGCTTGTTCAGGTTGGCCGAGTTGCGGGCCGCGGAGGCAAGCTCCTGGTTCTCGTTTTGAATGGGTACATCCGTCATCTCGTTGCGCACGTCGAACAGCGCCAGGTAGCGCACGTTGAGCGCGGCGGCGTCCCCCAGCAGCCGCGGGCCGGCCAGGTCCAGCGCCCCCTGCCCCAGCTGGACGGTCATGTCCAGCGCGCACTCGTTGCTGACCACGTAGGAGCCGAGCATCTTGAGGGGCGAGTCCGTCCGGTTCTCGATGCATCCGGCCAGGCCAAGCACCAACATCGCGGGAAGAAGGGCGTGCTTCATGGGGTGTCCTCGCTCTGGCCCACTACAACGTCTGGATGGCCTGCCGGTTGATGATGCGCGGCGTGATGAAGATAAGCAGCTCCTGCCGGGTCTCCAGCTCCGACGTGCTCCGGAAGAAGTAGCCGATGATGGGGATGTTGCTGAAGAACGGCAAGCCGGCCTGCGCCTGCGAGCCCGTGCGCACGTAGATGCCGCCAATGACCGTGGTGTCCCCGTCCTTCACCAGCACCTGCGTCTGCGCCTCCTTGCGCTGGATGGCGGGCTGGCCGTTGGCGCCCGTCGCAGACGGGTCAGGCTGGTTGTTCTCCGCCCTGATGTTCATCATCACGCTGCCGTCCTGCGTGATGTGCGGCGTCACCTCCAACTGCAGCCGCGCCTCCACGAAGGTGGTGTTGACGCCCTGGGCGGAGGCCTGGCTGAACGGGATGGACACGCCCTGGCTGATGCGCGCCGTCACGTTGTCCAGCGTGGTCACCTTGGGCGCCGAGATGGTCTTCACCGCGCCCTGGTTCTCCAGCGCGGACAGGCGCAGGTTCAGGTTGGCCGCGCCCCCCGCGGAGCCGAAGATGAAGCCCAGCGCGCCGCCCGCCCCGGGGCCCGCCGCCGCCGGCAGGTTGATGGCGAAGTTGGGCTGGGACGACGTGCCGGTGGTCGCGCCCCCGGACGCCACGCCGCCCGCCACGGACACCTGGTTGGGGAAGATGAGCCCGGTGGCATTGTTCGTGGACGTGGCCAGCTGCCCGTTGCCGCCCCACTGCACGCCGATCTGCCGGGTGAACGTGGTGTTCGCCTCCACGATCCGGCTCTCGATGAGCACCTGCGGCGTCTGCGTGTCCAGGCTCTGCACCAGCGTGCGGGCCTTGGTGATGCTCGCCGCCACGTCCCGGATGACCAGCACGTTGGTGCGCGTGTCCACCGTCACCGAGCCGCGCTCGCTGAGGATGTCCTTGACCCGCGCGCTCATGTCCATCGCGCTCGCGTAGTTCACCGGCACCAGGGCCACCTGCAGCGGCTCGTTCTTCTTCCGGGTCTCCTCCCGCTGCTCGCGCAGCTTGGACTCCTCCTCCAGCCGGCCCAGCGGCGCCACGCGGATGATGTTGTTGCCAAACACTTCCTTGCCCAGCCCCTTGCTGCGCAGCACCAGGTCCAGCGCCTGGTCCCACGGCACGTTGCGCAGGCGGATGGTCACCCGGCCCGTCACGTCGTCCGCCACCACGATGTTCTTCTTGGACACCTCCGCGATGATGCGCAGCAGGTTGTGGATGTCGATGTCCTTGAACTCGAACGTCACCTTCTGGCCGGTGTACTTCCCGGCCTGCCGGGGCGCAGAGTCTGCCGCGTAGATCTCCGGCTCGGTGGCAAAGCCCGCCGCCCGCACCGCGGTGGCGGCCTGCTCGTTGCGCTGCGCTGCCACGCGCAGCCGCCATGCCAGCCCCTCCTTCGTGCGCACCACGCCCTCCCCCGCCTCCAGCGCGGAGGCCGCGGAGACCACCAGGCGCACCTTCTTCTCCGCCCCCGGCACCGCGAAGGTGCTGATCATCTTCACCGGCGTGCGCAGCGCGGACGTGTCCAGGCTGCGCTCGAGCGACCTCGGCAGCGTGGCCCCCGTCAGCGTCAGCACCGCGCTGCGCGGGTCCGGGCGCTCCACGTCGAAGGCGGCGTCCCCGGACAGCTTGACCGTGAGCCGGCCCCCTTCCTCGTCCTCGTCGAAGCGGATGGCCTTCACCTCCGCCAGCTTCTCCGCCCGGGCCGCCGGCTTGTCCGCGGCTGCGGCAACCGCCACCGGCCGGGCCTCCGCCGGGGCGGGCGACGCGCCGTCCAGCGCCACGGGGCGCCCATCAATCTCCGCCTCGCCGCGGTCGTCTGCCGCCACCTGCGCCACCGCGGGCGCCGGCTTCGCCGCCGCGGCGGCCACCGCGCCCGGGG
>VGRA01000124.1 GCA_016875515.1 Deltaproteobacteria bacterium
CGTCCTCAACGAGCTCTACGGCACCGGGCCAGACGCGGTGCAGAAGCGCGCCGCGCTGTGCGAGCAGCTGCTGGCCAAGGTGAAGAAGGGCGGCAGCCTCGTCCTGATGGAGCCCGCGCTCCGGGACACCTCGCGCGCGCTGCTGGAGCTGCGGGACCTGCTGGTCGCCAGGGGCTGCGCGGTGCGCGCACCGTGCCTCTTCCGCGGCCCGTCCTGCCCCGCGCTGCACAAGCCCTCGGACTGGTGCCACGCCGAGCGCAGCTGGCAGCCGCCCGCGGTGTTGGACGAGCTTGCGCGCGCGGCCTCCCTGCACAAGGAGTCGCTCAAGATGTCCTACCTGGTGCTCGCCCCCGCCGGGGAGGCGTGGCCGGAGCTGCCGGCCGGGCGCCACTTCCGCATCGTGAGCGAGCCGCTCGAGGGGAAGGGACGCGCCCGGTACATGGGCTGCGGCCCGGAGGGGCGCGTGGGGCTGGCCCTGCAGCAGAAGCATGGGACTTCCGCCAACAAGGCCTTCTTCTTCCTCCGCCGCGGGGACGTGCTGCGGCTGGACCTCACCGAGCCGCGCGGAGACGGCCTGGCGCTGGACGACCAGAGCACCGTGATGGTGGTGGCCCCCGCCGGGAAGCCGCCGCCGGCGCCGTGGGAGAGCTAGCGGCGAGGGGCCCGCCCCGCCTAGAAAGCCGTCCCGCCATGGTCCGTCACTTCCTGCTCGCCGCCCTGCTGTGCTCCCACCTGGTCCACGCCGCCGTCCCGGACTTCTCCGCGGGGGGCGTGGTGTTCGGCCTCCAGTACGGCCCGGGCAGCTGGTTCCTGGATGGTCCCAAGCTGAACGAGCAGCTCAAGAACTTCCCGTTGGAACAGGGGCTGCTCACGGGCACCACCCTCAACGGCCAGTCCGCCACGGTGCGGCTCGGCTACAACATCCTCGGCCATGCCACCGTGGAGGGTACGCTCACCGCTACGGGCTGGAACCTCTTCGAGCCGGGCCGCGGTGGCGCGGGCTTCGGCACCGGCGTCCTGCACTGGCACCCGCTGCAGCTGGTGGACCAGCTGTACGCCCCGGCGTGGCTGAAGGAGCGAGCCTACGACGCCTCCCTCTTCTTCGGCATGGGCTACGGCATCATGGGCCAGACGCGCGGCCTGGACGGGCTGGTGTGGCAGTGGGGCGCGGACGCCCGCTGGTACTTCGGCAAGTCCATTGGGCTGGGGCTGTTCGTGCGCAGCACGCAGCTGGCCACCACCAACTACTACATCGACTTCTACAACCGGTCCGTGGCGGGCAACACCATCGTGCTCGCCGACGGCGGCGTGGGCAGCTTCGTGCAGTTCGGCCTGGACCTCACGCTCCGCTTCGCCCCGTGATGCGCCACTACGACGCCGCCGTCTTCGACCTGGACGGGACGCTGGTGGACAACATCCCCTGGCACCTGCAGGCGTGGGTGGAGATGGGGCGCAAGCTGGGGGCGGACATCACCCCCGAGCGGTTCGAGCGCGAGTTCTCCGGCCGCCGCAACGAGGAGATTTTTCCCGCCGTGGCCGGGCGCCCGCTGGACCCATCCGAGCTGTCCCTGCTCGCCGCGGAGAAGGAGGCGCGCTACCGGGCGCTGTACGCGCCGCACCTGCGGCTGCTCGAGGGGGCGGACGCGCTCTTGCAGCGGCTGTCCGACCGCGCCGTCGCCTGCGCCATCGCCTCGGCCGCCCCCGCGGACAACCGCGCCTTCGTGCTCGGGGGGCTGCAGCTGCACCACCGGTTCGCCGCCGTCGTGGGCGCCGAGGCGGTGCAGCGCGGCAAGCCGCACCCGGACCTGTTCCTCGCCGCCGCCTCCGCGGTGGACATCCCACCGGCCCGCTGCCTCGCCTTCGAGGACGCGGTGCTGGGCGTGCAGGCCGCGCGCGCGGCCGGCATGGACGTGGTGGCGCTCACCACCACCACCTCTGCCGCGGCGCTGACCGAGGCAGGCGCGCGCTGGACGGCGCCGCACTTCGCCGCGCTGCCCGCCGAGGTCTTCGCGCGCCTGGGGCTGTAGCCGCCTCAGTTCACGCCCGGCGCAGCCCGCCCCTCGTACTCGGCGGACACGATCCAGGCGTGCGAGCCCTCGCGGGACAGGTTGGTCTGGAACATGGCCCGCTCCAGCCGCACCAGCGTCCAGCCCACGCGGAACAGCGCGCGCAGCTCCGCGGAGCTCACCCGGCGCGGCCCGCCCCAGTCGCGCTCTATGTCGCTGAAGCACAGCACGTGGACGCGCCCGCCCGGAAGCAGCACCGTCTCCAGCGCCCGCAGGTAGCGCAGCCGCTCGGCGTTGGTGAATACGTGGAACAGCCCGCAGTCCAGCACCGTGTCGAAGATGCCGAGCGAGAGCTCCGGGAGCCTGAGCGCGTCCCCTTGCACGAAGGACACCGGCAACCCGCGCCGCTCCGCCTTGGCCCGCGCCCGCTCGAGCGCCACCGCCGAGCCGTCCACGCCCGTGACGTCGTAGCCCTTCTGCGAAAGGTACAGCGCGTTCTCCCCGGTGCCGCAGCCCACGTCCAGGAGCCGGCCGTTGAACTCCCCCTCGTCGAAGAGGGAGACCACCTGCTCCTGCGGGCGCCCGGTGTCCCACGGCGGCGCGCCCCGCGCATAGACCTCGTCGAAGTCCGTCATGGCCGCCCCACCGCGAAGGTGCACCGGATGCCGCCATTCTGCACCGCGTAGGTCCGCTCCCACGACAGGCCCACCGCGCCCAGCAGCGGCCCCTCCGGCGCGAGCACCCCCACCGTCCAGCCGTGGAAGGCCTTGCGCAGCGTCTGCCCGAACGCGGCGTACAGCGGCCGAAGTTGCTGCTGCTCACCCACCCGGATGCCGTACGGCGGGTTGGTGACCAGCACGCCGTGCCGCATGCCCGCGGGGGGCGCCAGCACCGCCACGTCCTTGCGCTCGAGGTGCAGCGCGTCCATCACCTCCGCCCGGCGCGCGTTGCGGCGGGCTGCTCCCAGTGCGCCTGCGTGAATGTCCGTGCCGTGCAGCGGCGGGTGCGCCAGGTGGACGCCCAGCCGCGCCCGCCCCCGCTCCCTCTCCCAGGCGGAGCGCTCCGCGTCGGTGAAGCCCGGGAAGCGCTCGAAGGCGAAGTGCCGGTGCATCCCCGGCGGCCACCCGCGCGCCAGGAGCGCCGCCTCGATGACGAAGGTGCCCGAGCCGCAGAACGGGTCCCAGAACGGAGCCTTCCCGTCGTACCCGGCCAGCAGCAGCAGCCCCGCCGCGAGCGACTCGCGGAGGGGGGCGCGGGACACCTCCTGCCGGTAGCCGCGGCGGTGCAGCAGCGCCCCCGAGGTGTCCACCGACACGGTGCAGTGGTCCTGCGCCAGCCGCACGTAGATGCGCGGCACCTCCTCCTCTTCCCCCGCGGTGAGCGTCTGCAAGCGGAAGGCGCGCCGCACCGCCTGCTCCAGGAGATCCTTCCGGGCGAGCCGAGACTCCTTGATGGAGCAGCTCACCACCGCGGGCACGCCCGCTGGGGCGAAGTGGCCGAGCGGCACCTTCTCCAGCCCCTCGGCGAGCGCACGGCCGTGGGCCGCGTGGAACTCCCCCACCCGCAAGAGCACCCGCCCAGCCGAGCGCAGCTGCAGGTTGAGCGTCCGGTGCAGCCCCGCCGGCCCCTCCAGCTCAACGCCCCCGGGCAGCACCTTCGGCTGGAGCACCAGCCCCCGGCACTCCTCCACGAGCGCCTCTTCCAGTCCCGGCGTGGTGGTGGCGAACAGGCGTTCCGACACGGCGTCCTCAAGGCGGCTAGGATGACCCATCCCCATGGCCGACACCACCGTTCGCACCCGAGCCCCGCTGCAAGTCCTCACGTTGCCCGTGGAGCGGGTGGTGCCGGAGACGCCGGACACGGTGTCCCTGGTGATGGCAGAGGCCCCCGCCCCGCTTCAGTACAAGGCGGGGCAGTTCTGCACGGTGGACGTGCGCCAGTTCTCCGCGCTGCGCCCCTTTGTCGCCTTCCTCGAGCAGCAGAAGGGGCGGATGGAGCCCGCGCGCAGCTACTCGGTGGCCTCCGCGCCGCACGAGGGGAGGCTGGTGCTGACGGTGAAGGAGGAGCCGTTCGAGCCCCCGTGTGCCTGGCCGCCGCTGCTCTCGCCCTACCTCGTCCACGCGGTCAAGCCCGGGGACGTCCTCACCGTCACCGGGTTCCAGGGGCCCTACGTCCTGCCGGAGGACGTGGAGGCGCGGACGGACCACGTGGTGCACGTGGTGGCGGGCAGCGGCTCGGTGCCCAACTTCGCCATCCTGAAGGACGCGCTGCACCGCGGGCGGAAGCTGCGCCACACCTTCGTCTACTCGAACCGGACCTGGGCAGACGCCTGCTTCCGCAAGGCGTTGCACGACCTTGCGCTGCGGCACCCGGGCAAGCTGCGCGTCGTGCACGCCCTCACCCGTGAGCCGGAGGGCTTTGCCTATTCGGAGCACGTCCGCGCGGGGCGCATTGGCGAGGCGCTGCTGCGCGAACTGGTCCCGGACCTCGGCACGGCGCTCTTCTACGTGTGCGGCCCGGCCATCTCATCGTGGGAGCGGCGGCGGGCGCTGGAGACGGGCACGCAGGCCACCCCGCGCTTCCTCGAGGCGGTGCTCGGGCACCTCCATTCCCTGGGCGTGTCCGACAAGCACATCAAGCGCGAGGCGTTCGGCTGACCGGGCGGACGTCCGCCTGCTGCGTGCAGACGCCGTTGCGCACGCGCATGTTGGAGTGCCGTGTTCCTCTCCCGCTGGATGGCGCCGGCCGTGCTCGTGTGCGCAGCGCCCGCGTGCGTCCCGGCGAGGGGGCAGGTGCGGACCTTCGGCACCGCCTCCGTGGACGGCTTCGACGCGGCGCTCTCGCCCTGCGGGGTCTGGTCGAAGATGGTCGCGGAGGCGGCGGCACACCTCGCCGAGTTTGGGCTTGAACGGGAGGGTGCACCCATCCTCGTCCGGTTGATCGTTACCATTGCCGAGCGGTACTCGATCCCCGTCTCCACCAAAGCCGCCGCCCAGCTGGTTCCTGCCATCGGCGCAGCCGGCGGTGCACTCATCAACACGCTGTTCATCGACCACTTCCAGGACATTGCACGGGGGCACTTCACGGTGCGCAGGCTGGAAAAGACGTACGGCGCCGCCCGCGTGACTGCCCAGTACAGGGAGCTCCTCAACGGACTGAAGGAAGCGCGTCAGAAGCGGTGAGCGCGCGCTGTTGAGCCGCAGGTGACCGCGGAGCCAAGCTGATGGGGATGTCCGCCATTGCGCCGTCACTCCTGCTCTGGCTCGCGCTCACCGCGGGGGACAAGGCCATTTCCGAGCGCGGGCCGGTTTCAGGCCCCGCCTGCGCCATGCCGGACGGGCTTTCGGAGGCCACCTTCCCCGCCACCGCCGTCACCCACGGGCCGAGGCGGGGTGCCCAGCGCATCGCGCTCACGTTCGACGCCTGCCCCCGCAGCCGCGGCACGGGCCACGACCCCTCCATCCTCGCCACGCTGGAAGCGGAAGGCGTCCCGGCCACCTTCTTCGCCAGTGGTGCGTGGGCGGAGGACCACCCCGAGCACCTCCGCGCGCTCGCAGACAGCCCGCTCGTGGAGCTGGCAAACCACGTCTGGCACCACCCGCACATGACCCGCGAGCGGTCCGACGCGCAGCTCGCGGACGCGCTGCTCTGGACCCAGGCACGCCTGCACGAGGCCACCGGCCCCGCTGGTTCCGCGCCCCCTACGGCGAGCTGGACGCCCGCGTCGCCGCGCTCGCCCAGCGGGCGGGGCTGACGGCGGTGCAGTTCGACATCGCTTCCGGCGACTCGCGCTTCGGCGCCGAGCGGCTCACCCGGGGCGTGCTCGCGCTCGCACGGCCGGGCAGCATCGTGGTGCTGCACGCCAACAACCCGCGCTTCTCCGCCGGGCGCGCCCTGCCGCGCATCATCAGCGCCGTGCGGGCGCGCGGCTTCAGCTTCGCCACCGCCGGGGAGCTGCTCGCGCCTCCGGGCGAGGACGCTCAGTCCTGCGAGGGCACCGCCCTCGGCTTCCAGATGATGACCTCGGTCATCCCCGGGCGCGCGAAGCCGGGAAGCCGGCCCATCTCCCGGTACCCGTGACGCGCGTAGAAGCGGTGGGCCGCCTCGTTGAAGTCCAACGCGAGCAGGAACAGCCCCCCACCCGCAGACGCCCCGCGCGCCTCCCATGCGCGCAGCAACTGCTCCCCCACCCCCTGCCCCTGCAGCCCCGGCTTCACCGCGAGCAGCCGCAGGTAGCTGCCGGTGGCAAAGGTGCCGGACTCGAGGAACCAGCAGACGCCCACGGGCTCTGACCCGAGCGTGGCCACCAGCAGCCCCTCGGTCACGGGGCGGCCGCGCCCAGGCCTGGGAAGAGCACCCGCACCAGCTTCGGCCGGGCGCGGGTGGCGGCGAGCAGCCCCTCCAGCCGCGCGCGCGCCTGCGGGTTGTCCTTGCGGACCTTCTTCCCGAGGATGAGCTCGTTCTTGAGCGAGTGCTCCCACCCGGCCAGCTCCGTCACCGTGACGCTGTAGCCGCACGCCTCGAGCGCCAGCGCGCGCAGCACGTTGGTGAGGTGCGAGCCGAACTCGCGGCGGTGCCAGGGGTGGGAGAACAGCTCCGCCACCGGCCCCTCCACTTCCGCCCGGTGCGCCTTCAGCTGCGCGGCCACCTCCGCCTGGCAGCAGGGCACCACCGCCACGTGGTCCGCGTTGGCCCGCGCCGCGGCCACCAGCGCGTCGTCCGTGGCGGTGTCACACGCGTGCAGCGCGGTCACCACGTGCACCCGCTCCGGCCACGCCGCCGAGTCGATGTGCGCGGCCTGGAACGCCATGCGCGAGAAGCCCAGCGCCGCGGCCCGCTCGGCGGCGCGCGCGGACAGCTCCGCCCGCCCCTCCAGCGACACCACGCTGCCCTTCCCGGCCGGCTTGAAGAACAGCTCGTACAGGACGAAGCCCAGGTAGGCGTTCCCGCTCCCGGCGTCCACGAGCACAGGCTCCTCGTACCGGGCGAAGACGTCCTCGAGCGCGGGCTGCAGCAGCCCCACCAGGTGGTTCACCTGCTTGAGCTTGCGCAGGGCGTCCGCGTTGAGGTGCCCCTCGCGCGTGAGCAGGTGGAGCGCCCGGAGCAGCTCCGGGGACTGGTTGGGGAGCAGCTCGCGCCGCACCTGCTGGCCCTTCAAGGCCCGGCGGGCGGGCGTGGTCAAACCGAGACCACCTCGTTCACCTCGGGGATGAGCTCCCGCAGGCGGGACTCGATGCCCATCTTGAGCGTGGCCGTGGACGAGGGGCAGCCGGCGCACGAGCCAGTCATGTGCAGGTACACGGTGCCGCCCTCCACGCGGTCCAGCGTGATGTCACCGCCGTCCTGCG
>VGRA01000125.1 GCA_016875515.1 Deltaproteobacteria bacterium
GCCGCGCCACTCGCCGGGCACGGACCAGGTCCGCAGGGGACTGCCGTCCAGGGGCGTCCAGTCCAGGTACAGCAGCGTCACGTGCAGGTGGGGCTCCAGCGAGACCCCGGCGTTTCCCAGGCGCCCGACCACCTGCCCCGCCTGCACGGCGTCCCCCACCCGTACGCCCGCCGCCGCCACGCTGCCGGGCCGAAGGTGCAGGAGGTAGACGTACACCTGGCCGGCCAGCTGGATGCCCACGAAGTTGTTGACCGCCCCCGGCGGGTAGCTGCCCGGCACCTGGTCCGGCCCGTCGTCCACCACCTCCACCACGGTCCCGGGCGCCGGCGCCACCACCGGCAGGTCCCAGCACAGGTAGTCCTCGTTGCGCGCGCCAGTGCCGCGGAAGCGCACCCCGGCGTCGTCCGTCACCACCAGGTCCCACGCGAAGTCGCCGTACCCGTCCTCCTCGGCGTGGTAGCCCCCGTTGCCCATGATGACGTGCGCGGGCACCTGCAATGGGCTGCGGTGGAGGAAGCGCCCCGTGCCGCGCATGAAGTCACGGAACGCCGGCACCTCCGGGGGCAGCGGCACCGGCTCGCGGCTCCAGACCAGGTCCCCGGGGACGATGCGCAGCGACGCGTCCCGCGGGAACGGCCCCTCCAGGGACGGCACCGCGAGCAGCTCGTAGGACTGCTCCCGCGGGTGCCACCAGCGCTCGGTGGTCCAGGTGTGCACCGGCTCGCCCACCAGCACGTCACCGTTCCGCAGCGCCACGCGAACGCCCATCCGCCCGGACCCGTGGACCTCCCCGGCATCCGGCGCGGGTGACGGCCCCTTCGCCGCCGGCGTACAGGCGCACACGAGACCGACCGCGCATGCCACCACGGCGGCAGACGGTCCTTCTCGCGGGGCGCGGGGCTGCGGACCCTGCGCGGGGCGACTGGCAGCAAGGCTCACCGGCACGTGTCGTCCTGGTACCCCCAGCCCGTCCCGGTGTTGACCGGCCCGAGGAGGGACGAGGACAGGTCGTGGTGCAGGACCAGGTCGGTGCACACGTCACACCCGTTGAACGTGCTGAGCAGCCGCCCGAAGCGCTGCTGCAGCACCTGCACGAACGGCCCCTCGGTGCAGGCGCCGCCGGTCGCCACTGCCACGGCCACCGCGAAGGCGCTCGTCCTCGCCCGCCCCATGTTCGCTCCTCCCGGAAGGACCACCCCGCTCCCGACAAGGGTACCCCCCGGGGGGCCCAAACGAAACGGGCCCCCACCCGCTGGAGGTGGGAGCCCGCGTCGCGGCGTCACGCCGGGAGGTGCCGACTACCGGCGGCGGCGGGACATCCCCGCCAGCACCAGCAGCGCCAGCCACCCGAGGCCCGGGCCGCCGGGCAGCGCCGAGCAGCCGAGGCCGCCGCCGCCGGCGAGACGCAGGTTCACGTCCACGTCGCGGAAGTCGGGGATGCCATCCGCGTCCACGTCCACCGGGGGGCGTCCGCGGGACCACGCTCCGCGTCGTCGCTGAGCCCGTCGTTGTCCGAGTCCAGGTCCCGGAAGTCCGGGGTGCCGTCGCCGTCCGTGTCCACGTTGCGCTCGACGGCGTCGGTGAAGCCGCCGCCGTCCGAGTCGAGCGAGCGGTAGTCCGGCAGGGGACCGGCCGTCACGCGGACGGTGTACCGGATGACGCCCGAGTCGGCAGAGGTCTCCACCTCGTCCGCGAGCCCGTTGGTTCCGTAGGACGGACCGAGCGTTCCGCCGCTGTTGAGGGCCACGCCGCTGCCGGCCTCGAGCGCGTCCGGCAGGCCGTCGCTGGTGTTGTCGGTGTTGACCTGCTCGGCGTTGACGACGAGCGGGCAGTTGTCCTGGCTGTCCGGGACGCCGTCCCCGCCGGTGTCGCTGTCACAGATGTCGCCGAAGGAATCCCCGTCCGAGTTGGCCTGGTCCGAGTTGGCCGTGGTGAGGCAGTTGTCCGTCGCGTCCACCACCCCGTCGCTGTCCTGGCCCTCGCACGCGTCACCCGCGGACGTCCCGCCCTTCGTGTCCGCCTGGGTGCTGTTGGATACCGTCGGGCAGTCGTCCGCCGCGTCCAGCACCCCGTCGCCGTCCGAGTCAACGTCCTGGTAGTCGGGGATGGTGTCTGCGTCGGCCATGCTCTCGGCCACCGTGTAGCCGAGCGTCCCCGAGTCCCGGGCCGTCTCTGCGCCGTCGACCAGGCCGTTGGTGCCCACTGCGCCCGTCACGCGGCTGGTGTTCACGCCAAACGCAAGCCCATGGCCGGCCTCGACCACGTCCGGAAGGGTGTCGTCGTCGGCGTCCAGGTCCAGGAAGTCCGGGTCCCCGGTGCCGTCGGTGTTCACCGGGGTGGCCGGCGTGTTCCCGGCCTCCACCGCGTCCGGGATGCCGTCGTTTTCGGCATCGAGGTCGCGGAAGTTCGGCAGCCCGTCCCCGTCCGCGTCCGCGTTGCCCTCGACGGAGTCCGGGATGCCGTCCCCGTCCGAGTCCACATCCAGGAAGTCCGGCGTGGTGTCGGCGTCCAGCGCGCTCTCGGCGAGCGTGTGGTTCGCCGTGGCGGCGTAGGTGTCCGCCGACTCCAGCGCGTTGAGCAGGCCGTTGGCCCCCACCGCCCCCACCAGCCGGTTGCTCGTCACGGTCAGCCCGGACGGGAAGGCGCCGGACTCCTGCACGTCGGAGATGCCGTCGTTGTCCGCGTCCGCGTCCGAGCTGCCCTCGACGGAGTCGTTGATGCCGTCCCCGTCCAGGTCCGGGTTGTCGTTGTCCAGCACCTTGGACGTGCCGGGCTCCAACCCCACCGTCACCTCGAGCGTCTCGCTGGACTCGATGTCCGAGTCATCCGTGGTGGTGACGGCCGCGGTGAACGAGCTCACGCCCACGGGGACCGTGAGGGTGCCGTCCCCGTTGTTGGTGACGCCGAGGTTGACGGTGCAGGTGACAGGGCCCCCTCCACCGCGTTGGCTGCGCAGGCGGAGATGACCGTGGGCTGCGGGGAGCCGGTCAGGGCAAGGTTCAGGTCCGCGAGCAGGCCGCTCATGGAGGCGTTGCCGTTCCGGTTCTCTCCATCCACGAAGGTGAACGTGGAGGTGTAGGCCCGCAGACCCATGGACGTGCTGGAGCCGTTCGTCGTCCCGCCGGTGATGGTGTAGGTCTGGCTGGCGCCATAGGGGATGCTGGCGGTCTGCCCGGGATCGAAGATGAAGCCGAAGATCTCCACCTTGGAACCGGTGGGCTCCCGGAAGTTTAGCGCCCCGTTCAGCGTCAGGATGGTGCCATTGGACAGGTAAATCTTCAGCACGCCCGCGAGGTCGTTTCCCTGCGTGCCGCCAAACAGGCCGTTCCCGTCCGCGTCGGCCTGGAAGAACCCTGCGCGGAGGATGCCCAGGGTCGAGAATGGCTTGACGCTGTTGGCCTTGTTCGTGCCCGTTCCAATGGTGGCCAGGTACCCCGTGTCGAACAGCAGGCTGACCTGCGCGACGGCGGCCTGCCTCGCCATGCCATGCCGATCGCCGGCGCACCTGCAGGCCCGGCGGGGCCATCCCCCTTGCTGCAGGCGCCCAGCAGTGCGAGCGCGGCGCCGAGGGTTCCACGGAGCATCCGGTTCATCTGGTTGTACACGTTCATGGTGGGTCTCCGTCCCGCCCTACTTCGCCGGCACCGGCTGGGCCGGCAGCGGCTGGGTGCCCTCGAGGATGTGGATCTCGACGCGCCGGTTGGCCTGGCGGCCCTCGGCGGTGTCGTTGGTGGCAATGGGCTTCTCCTGCCCGACCCCCAGCGCCTCGAAGCGCTTCGGGTCCAGGCCGCGCTTGGCGAGCCACGCCACCACGGACTTTGCGCGGCGCTCGCTGAGCCCCTTGTTGTAGGCCGGCTTGCCCTGGGTGTCGGTGTGGCCCTCCACCCGGTACCGGTTGGTGGCCGGCAGCTTGTTGATGGCCTCGAGCACCTTGGTCAGCGTGCCGTCGCTCTCCTTGGGGACGACGTCGCTGTTGGTCTTGAACTTCACCTGGTCCAGCACCAGCTGGCCGTTGACGACGGCGCCCACCGGGCAGCCGTTCTTCTTCGGGTCCGCGTTGCGCTTGCCGGGCTCCTTCAGGCAGGCGTCCTCGCGGTCCGGCACCTCGTCGGTGTCCACGTCCTTCTTCTCGGGGCAGCCGTGGAAGCGCTTGTCCGCGTCCGGGATGCCGTCCTCGTCGCCGTCCAGCGGGCAGCCGCGCCTGGCGGACACCGGTGAGGCCACGCCGGCCACCTGCGGGCAGGCGTCCTGCCAGTCCTGGATGCCGTCTCCGTTCGCGTCCTTCACCTCGCTGGCCGGCGCCCACTCGAGCGAGGCCACCACCCGGTAGGCGGGAACGCCGAACCCCTGGTTCAGCCCCTTGGCCACGCCCAGCGCGCCGCGCCAGCCGTTGCCGCGGTAGTGGGCGCCGAGCAACGCCTCCGCCGGGGTGTTCACCTCGGAGAACTTGAAGGCCTGCGAGCCGGTGGCGCGGGTGGCGGCGTACACCTCCGGCCCCACGAGGAGCTTCCCGTCCCGCGGCCGCACGCCCGCGGCGAACCCGGCGTTGGCCCAGCTGCCCACGGAGCCCGAGTCCAGCTGGAACTCCTGCTGCCACCACATGAACCCCACGCGGGCGGAGTACTCAAACGCCCCCAGTGCGCCGGCGGCCACCAGCTGCGGCCCGGCGCGGGACTTCCCGTCACTGCCGTAGGCCTCCGGGCTCCTGGTGGGCAGCCAGGCCCGCGCGCCCGCCGCGAGCGTGAAGGCCTCCCCGGCCTGTCCCAGCAGCCGCACGTCGGCCGCGAGCCGCAGGTCGCCGAGCGCCCCGGATGCAGGCGGCGAACAGGTGGTTTGCGCAATGGTCCCCTTCTGCCCCTCGGCGAACAGCACCACCGGGAGATTCACCCCCACCCGAAGCCGCTCGAAAAGCGCGAGGCTCCCGCCCACGTGCCCCGGCAGCTGGTCACGCACCCCGTAGGTGAGCGGTGCTCCCTTGGAGTCGTAGATGACGAGCGGGTTGTGCGCGTCGTCGAACACCACGCCCGCTGCCGGGCGCAGGTAGCCGCGGAAGTCCAGGTCGTCCAGCGCGAACCAGGCTGCGCCGCGCTCCGAGGGCTCGAACCGCGTCAGCGATAAGCCGGGGCTCTCCGCCTGCGCGAGCGCCGCCGTGGCGAGCAGGAGGGTGCAGCCCGCAAGAGACCGATAGACATGGGAGTGAGTCGTGTGGGCCGGGCCCCTAGCGCATGGGACGGCTCACATGAAAAAATTACCGTAATGGGTCTGCTAGACACCCTCTCGAATGCTCGCACGCAGGGCCTTGAGGGCCTCGCGGCTCACCAAGTGGGCAAGCCCCCTCGCCGCCGGGGCGTGGCGACCGCAGAACCACTCGGCGTGGGGCGGGTGGCCCACGAAGCCGGGCTGCCTGGCCCGGGCGTACCAGTCCGCGTCCGCCGGGTCCTTCGCGAAGTTCACCAACTCGCCGTCTGAACCAAAGGGTTCAAACCGCTCGTCGCACACCGCGCACTCGGGAGGTCGCATACTCCGGCACCCTACCCCAATGCTCCCGCTCCGCCTCGACTCCCTCTCCGTGCAGCCGCTGTCCGTCCCGCTGGTGGACCCCTTCGTCATTGCCACCGGGCGCGTGGAGGCCACCCGCTCCATCCTCGTGCGCGTCGTGCTCACGCAGGGCTCGGCCCGTTGGGAAGGGCTGGGCGAGGGCAGCTGCCTGCCGCCCGTCACCCGCGAGGACCAGCCGGACGCGCTCGCCGCGGTGGAGGCGGCGCGCCCGCAGCTGGAGGACTTTCCCGTGGAGCCGGACGACCGCGAGGGGCTGCAGCGGCTGCTGGACCTGGCGCTCCCCGGCACCCCGGTGGCCCGCTCGGGTGTGGAGATGGCCCTGCTGGACGCGCTCGCCCGCCACGCGGGGCTCCCGCTCTGGCAGTGGCTGTCCGGACAGAGGGGGCCGGCGCCTGCCATCGAGACGGACATCACCCTGCCCATCCTGCCTCCGGCACGCATGGCGGAGCTGGCCCGGCACTGGGCGTCCCTGGGGTTCCGCAGCTTCAAGGTGAAGGTGGGGCGGGCGCTGGACGAGGACCTGGCCGCATTGAACGCCATTGCAGGGGCCGCCCCCGGCGCCCGCCTCCGCGCGGACGCCAACTGCGGCTTCACCGCCGAGGAGGCGCTGCGGCTGGTGGCGGAGGTGGAGCGGCTGGGGTTCCAGCTGGAGTGCCTCGAGCAGCCCTGCGCCGTGGAGGACGTGGAAGGCGCCGCCCGGGTGGCCGCCGCCTGCCGCGTGCCGGTGCTGGCCGACGAGTCGGTGAAGTCGCTGTCGGAGCTCCGCTCGGTGCTCGCCGCGCGCGCCGCCACGGGGGTCAACCTGAAGGTGGCCAAGTCCGGCAGCCTGCTCGGGGCGTACGCCATTGGCCGCGCGGCGCAGGCGGCCGGCCTGCCGCTGATGGTGGGCGGGATGGTGGAGACGCGGCTGGGGATGACGGCGGCGGCGCACCTGGTGGCCGCGCTCGGCGGGGTGGCCTTCCCGGACCTGGACACCGCGTGGCTGCTGGCCGCGGATCCCTTCGAGGGGGGCTACGCCGCCGAGGGCCCCCGCTACCTGCTGCCGGATGTGCCGGGGTTGGGGGTCAGGTTGCCATCAGGAACAACAATGGGCATACTTTTGTAGAACTTTTGGAGGACTTCCGTGGTCAAGAACCTGTCCGCCGTGGGAAACAGCCTGGGGCTCATCATCGAGAAGCCCATTCTCGAGCTGCTCAAGATCGACAAGGACACTCCGCTCGAGGTCACCACGGATGGGCGCTCCCTCATCATCACGCCCACGGGGGTCGCCCGGAAGGACCGCCTCAAGGCCATCAGTGAGCGGTTGATGGACGAACATGCGGAAACGTTCAGGAAGCTCGCCAAGTGAACGTCCGCTTCCTGGAGCTGCCCGAGGTTCTCGAGCTCCATGAGGGGTTGATCCGCCGCTTTGGCGGCGCTTCCGGACTGCGGGACGCCGGACTGCTCGAATCTGCGTTGAACCAGCCTCGGGCAACGTTCGGCGGTGAGTACCTCCACGCCGACCCGGTGGAGATGGCCGCGGCCTACGTGTTCCACGTCGTGGAAGCCCACGCCTTCGTAGACGGAAACAAGCGAATTGGTCTCCAGTCTGCCCTGGTCTTCCTCGTGGACAACGGCGTTCCCGTTCCGCCCTCGTCGTCGCCTGGCCTATACGAACTCACCATGGCCGTTGCCAGGGGAGACATGAAGAAGGCCGCCGTCGCATCCGAGCTGCGGCGCCTGCTGCTCGCTTCCTGAGCACAGCCGCCCCCCTCTTGCGAATATCCGCCCCCGCGTGGCAGTCCTACCGG
>VGRA01000126.1 GCA_016875515.1 Deltaproteobacteria bacterium
CCCGGCACTCCTGCTCGCCTACGGTGAAGTAGGTCTGCAGCCCCAGCAGCTTGTACCCGGCACGCACCACCTTGTGCAGCCCGGGCTCGGTGAGCCCCACGGACTGAAGGAACTCGCCGCGCTCGGACTCCGGCAGCGTCTGGATTTCACTCTCGATGGCGGCCGCCAGCACCACCACCTCCGCCCCTTCGGATGCCGCAAGCTGCTTCACCGCGCGCACGTGGGGGTTCTCGTCCTCCTTGCCGAGGTCCGCGTCCGACACGTTGGCCACGTACAGCACCGGCTTGTCGGTCAGCAGGAACAGCTCGCGCAGCAGGGCGCCCTCGCCCGCGGACAGCTTCTGCGCGCGCACGGTGCGGCCCTCGTTCAGCCCCCCCTTCACCTTCTCCAGCACCACGAGTTCCGCCTTGGCCTCCTCGCCCGGCTTGCCCCCGGACTTCGCGGTGCGCGCCTGCTTCTCGATGCGCTTCTCCACCGTCTCCAGGTCCTTCAGGCACAGCTCCAGGTCCACCACGTCCCGGTCCCGCGCGGGACTGACGCTGCCCTCCACGTGCGTGACGTTGGCATCCTCGAAGCAGCGCAGCACGTGCAGGACCGCGTCCACCTGCCGGATGTTGGCGAGGAACTGGTTGCCCAGCCCCTCTCCCTTGGACGCCCCGCGCACCAGCCCCGCGATGTCCACGAACTCCAGGGACGTGGGCACCTTCTTCAGCGGCTTGACCAGCGCGGACAGCTTGTCCAGGCGGTCATCCGGCACCGGCACCACGCCCACGTTCGGCTCGATGGTGCAGAATGGGTAGTTGGCCGCCTGCGCCCCCGCCGCCGACAGCGCGTTGAAGAGGGTGGACTTGCCCACGTTGGGCAGCCCCACGATGCCAATGGAGAGAGCCATGGACGTCCTTGCAGCGGGGCCGCTTACGCGCTCGGCTGCGCCGACTGGGGCAGCCCGGCCACGTACTGGTCCGCCAGCGCCTGGTGCCGGGCCGCGTCCAGTTCGGCGTTCAATATCTTCTTCGCAATCTCCACGCCCAGGTCCGCCGCCATGGCCCGCACCTCGGCCACCGCCTTGGCGCGCTCCTCCTGGATGGCGCGCTGCGCCTCCGCCTTCAGCGCCTCGGCGTCCGCACGGCTCTTCGCCATCAGCTGGTCGCGGAACTTCTCCACCTCGGCCTGGTTCTTCCGCATCATCTCGGCGGCCTCGCGGCGCGCCTCCGCCCCTGCCTGCCGCGCCTCCGCCAGCTGCTTCTCCGCCTCGGCGCGCTCCTTCTTCGCGGAATCGATGGCGTTGGCAATCTGCTTCTCGCGCTCCTCCACCATCGCCACGATGGGGCCCCACGCCTTCATCCGCAGCACGATGGCCACGAGCGCGAAGGTGACGAGCGTGTAGAAAATGAGGCCCGGACGGATGTCCATCAGGGCAGAGGCGAGCAGGGGTGTATTCATGGGTGAAGGCTCGTAGCGGACAGCGAGGGTTGCTTCAAGGGGCCACCCGCCCCCCCGCTGCCGGGGAGGCGGGCACGACCCCGCGGGGAACTACTTGTTCGCCAGCAGGATGCAGATGACGAGGCCGAACAGCGCCGCGCCCTCGATGAGCGCCGCACCCAGGATCATGGTGGTGCGGATGTCGCCGCCAGCGGACGGCTGGCGGGCGGTGCCCTCGAGCGCGGAGGCGGCGAGCCGGCCAATGCCATAGCCCGCGCCAATGACGGTGAGACCGGCGCCAATGCCGGCAGCAAGGTGTGCAGCGTTCATGGTGAGATGTCCTTCCTTCGTTCAGGCCGCTTGGGCGAGGGGGGCCGTTGAGTCCCTCGGGACAACCTCCGCCACCGGTCCATCCGGGGCGGGTACCAGCAGGTGGGATGCTTACGGGACCTCAGTGGGAGGCGGCGGGTCCGTGGTCGTCGTGGTGGTGGCCCATGGCCGCCCCCATGCCAATGAACACCGCCGACAGCATGGTGAAGACGTAGGCCTGCAGGAACGCCACGAACAGCTCCAGCAGGTAGATGGCAAAGGCGAACGCCACGCCCACCGGCGCGAGCGCCACGGCCTTCATCAGGAACACGAGCGACATCAGGAAGAAGAGCACCACGTGGCCTGCCAGCATGTTGGCAAAGAGGCGGACCGTGAGCGCGAACGGCTTGGTGAACAGCCCCAGGATTTCCACGGGAATCATGATGGGCCACAGCAGCCAGTGCACGCCGCCCGTCAGGTGGGCCAGGTAGCCGCCCAGCCCCGCGGACCGGATGGAGGCCACCTGCGTCAGGAAGAACGTGCACAGCGCCAGCCCGCACGTCACCGCCAGGTTGCCCGTGGCCGTGGCCATCCACGGCAGCAGGCCCAGCAGGTTCATGGCCAGGATGAAGAAGAAGACGGTCAGCAGGAACGGCGTGTACCGCCACGCCTCCTCCTTGCCGATGTTCTTCACCGCCAGCTCGTCCCGGACGAACAGCACCAGCGCTTCAATGATGTTGGCCGCCTTGCCCCGCGGCACCAACTGCTCGCGGCTGCGGTGGGAGAACGCCAGCACGAAGCCCACCAGCAGCACCGCCGCGAGCCACATCATCACCGTCTGCTTGGTGATGCTCAGGTCCAGGCAGGCCGGCAGCCCGGGGGCATGGCCGCCGTGCGGGGCGCAGGAGTCCGCGCCCTTCAGCGGGACGAGGATATGCGGCAGCGGGATGACCACGTCCCGCCCGGTGCGCGGGTAAATCTTGCGGTCCTCCGTCTCCCCCTTCACCCGCACCACGGCGGAGGGCGGCATGCCGGTGAATACCCAGTAGGACAGCGGCACCTCGAAGGTGAGTTCGCTGCTGTCCGAGACGTGGTGGAAGATGAACTCCGAGACGTTCTCCTCGGACTCGCCCACGCACTCGCTGACGCAGGACGCGGCAGAGGCGCTGGCCACCTCGCAGAGGTTGCCGGCCGGGTTGGTTCCCCCGCACTGGGTGACGCAGCAGTTCCGCACCTTCTCCAGGCTCACTGGCGGCGGCGGCGTGGGGCCATGGCCACCCCCGCCTCCCGCGGATGCAAGGCCCGCCACCAGCAGGGATGCCACCATCACGAAGTTGCGCATCATCACGTCACGCTCCCCTGTGCCTTCGCCGCCCCGTGGGCTGCGAGCACGAATCCCATTTCCAGCACCTGCAGGGGCACGAACGCCCCGAAGAACCCCACCACGAAGGCGGTGGCCTGGCCGAACGCGCTGCACGCCAGCACGCCACTGCCCGCCACCAGCAGCCTCAAGCCGAACGTGGCCATCAGCGTCAGCATGGCCGCGTCCATGTGCTTGCGGACCGCCCAGCCCTTCATGAAGACGGCAAAGGCGAAGGTGGCGGCGGCGCACAGCACGCCCGCGAGCGCGGTCCAGCGGCCCGCCCCGCCCAGCCACAGGCAAAGCGCGGCCCCGGCGGCGCTCACCGCGCCCCCGGCCCACGACCAGCCCCTGGCTCCCGTCAGACTCATTTCGCCTTCTTCTTCCGCTCTGCCTCGGCCAACCCTGCCATCAGCCCGGCGAACCCGGCGCCAATGCCCGTCAGCGTTCCCACCACCAGCCCCCAGGGGGTTGAGCCCAACCACCGGTCCGCAGCCCAACCGCCCGCGGCCCCCACCACGCACCCGCCCACCAGCCGCCACGCTGCCGCCAGGTAGGGGGCGGCTGCGCGGTAACCGCGCGCCTCGTTGGACAACCCGTCGTCGTCGCTGGAAGACACTGCGGGTCGGCCTCCTAGCAAACGCCTGACGCGGGGCGCAACGACTACCGCGTCTCGAACCCCAGCTTCTGGAACTTGGTGGTGAAGCCCGGGGGCGGGGTTCCGGACTTGGCGTTGGGCTGGATGATCATCTCCACCCGCACCACCCGCGTCATGTCCACGTTGCCGCTCACCCCGCGCAGCCAGCGGGCGTTGCCGGCCAGGGGGATGAACTCGTCGTAGGCGAACGTCCCGGCGTCCTGCACGAACAGCGGCGTGGCCGCCCCGCCCGCGTTGTAGCGGATGCGCAGGAAGCCCCCGTTCTCGTCGCACAGCAGGAAGGCCGGCTGCCCCAGCCCCGCCCACGGCGGGTCCCCGGGGTTGAACAGCACCGTGGTCCACTGTGCGTGGATGCCCGCGTCCCCCTTGGTCAGGTCCCAGCCCCGGCCGTCCGTGCGCTCCACCCACGCCACGTGGGTGTTGCTCCCCTGCCCCGTCCACCCCGCCTGGCTGAACACCTCCGGCGTGGAGCCCGGCACCCCCTTCAGGCAGGAGTAGCCGCCGTCCAAAAGCCCCCAGCCGTTGCCGTTGGTGGCCCGCCCCACGTCCGCTGCCGAGCGAGACAGCCCCACCCCGTTGAGCAGGTCCGCGTGGCCGCCGCAGCCGGGCTGCTCGTCCACCACGCCGTCGCAGGTGTCGTCGTTGAGGTTGCACAGCTCCTCGGGGCGCGGCAGCAGGGACTGGGTGCACACCAGGGCGCCCGCGCGGCAGTCGCTGAAGCCGTCCTGGCAGATGCCCTTCCGCGTGCCCTCCACGCAGTCCGAGCCGGTACCGGGCACGCCGTTGTCAATGTAGCCGTCGCAGTTGTCGTCAACGGCGTTGCAGCGCTCGGTGGCCCCGGGCCGCACGAACGGGTCCATGGGGGCGCAGTCCGAGCCGTTCACCACCCAGCCCGCGGGCCCCAGGCAGAAGTACCGCTTGTCGTTGGGGTCCCCGTAGCCGTCGTTGTCCTGGTCCCGGAAGTAGTCCTGCCCGCCGGGCAGCCCGTCGTCCGGGGCGCCGTCACAGTCGTTGTCCAGCCCGTCGCAGAGCTCCTCTGCTCCCGGGTAGCTGGTCACCCCCAGCGTCGGCGCGTCCAGGCAGTCCCCGCCCTGCAGCACCCACGGGGTGAGCACCGGGCCGGCGCACTTCTGCGCCGCCTGCGCGTCCGCCCCGTAGCCGTCCCCGTCCAGGTCCGGGTACCACGCGGCCGTCACCCCGCCGTCCGGGCAGCCGCCGGTGAGGAGCGGCTGGGAGGGGCACCACGGCAGGCCGCCGTTGGGGTCACAGCAGAGGCCGTCGTCACAGGCCTGGCCGGCGGCGCACTGCGAGTCGTTCTCGCAGCGGTACCAGTCCTGCTTCGCCTTGGACTGGAAGCAGCCGAGGAGCGAGAGGGAGGCCCCGAGCACGGGGAGGAGGAGCGCGCGCATGGGAGGGGTTCTCACGGCCGTAGGAGGTCAAAGGTGAAGAGGCCGGCACCGGCCACCGCCAGCCCCGCGCCGGCGGCCAGCATGATGTTGCCCGCCTGGTTGAGGCTGGTCGCGCGCCCCTCCGCGGCTTGCACTTCCGGGAAGGTGGTGCAGGTGCGGCTCGTGCCCTGGCAGGCGGTCACGCTGGAGAGCTGGAAGTTGGCCAGTCCGCCCGCCACGAAGGCGCCGGCCAGGCCCAGCGCACCGGCCGTCCAGGCGCCGTAGGCCACGTACCGCACCGGGCTCGCCGCCCCCTTGGGAATGGAGGTGTTGGCCGCGGTGGGCAGGGCAGCCTCGGGCAGCTTCGCCCGCGCCCCTTCCTTCACCTGCACCAGGTGCAGCACCGAGCCTTTGGGGGTGAGCACGTCCAGTTCGTGGCGCCCGGCCGGGGCCGCAGCGGGGACGCCGGGGCGCGCCGGCAGCAGCTTGCCGTCCACCTTCACCGCCGTGGCGGCCGCAGGCACGTCCACCCCGCCCCAGCCCTTGCGCAGCCAGCCGGGCAGCACCTTCTGCAGAGCCGCGGTGATGGCCGAGTCCGCGCGTTTGAAGGCCCCCAGCTCCGAGCTCTCCCGCTGCGCCTGGCCGCTCTTGTCCAGGAGCATCACCTCCAGTTCCACCGCGGCCGCCTCCGGCAGCGGGTTGATGAGCAGCACCTGGTCCGCCCCCGCCGCCCGCACGATGCCGCCCAGGCACGCCGCTTCCTTCAGGCAACCGGGCTTGTTGGGCGGGCCGGCCAGCTTCCCGGGCTTCACCTCCAGGCTGGAGAGCTCCTTGAGCCCGTCCTCGGCGGACTGCAGCAGCCCCTCCGCCTTCTCCGGGTCCAGTTCCGGCGGGGACAGCACGAGAACCATGCCGGTCTCCGCGCTCGCCGCGAGCGGACACGACAGCACCAGCGCACCCAGCAGGGGCGCGCCCATCCATGAGCGAAGGAACATGACGGCTGCGCACACTACACGTTCCCGGCAGGAAGTATTGTCCCCGGCCCCATGGATGGAGCCTTCCGAGGACAGCAGGCGCTGGTGACGGGCAGCAGCCGGGGCATTGGCCGCGCGGTGGCGGAGCGGCTGCTCCGGGCGGGGGCGGAGTTGTGCCTTTGCGCGCGCGGGGAGGCGGAGCTGGCCTCCACCGCCGCGGCGCTCTCGGGGCTGGGCCGAGTGGCGCACGTGGCGGCAGACGTGGCCACGCCGGAGGGGGCCGCACGCGCGGTGGCCCACGCGGTGGCGGCTCTGGGCGGCGTGCGGCTGCTCGTCAACAACGTGGGGGGCAGCCGCGGCACGGGGGCGCTGGACGAGGTGTCCGGGACGGACTTCGCCTCAGTGGTGGACCTGAACCTGCTCTCTGCCGCCTACGTCAGCCAGCACGCGGTGGCGTGGATGAAGGCCAACGGGGGCGGCGCCATCGTCCACGTGTCCTCCGTGTACGGGCGCGAGTACGCCCGCAGCGCGGCCTACTCCGCGGCCAAGGCGGGAGTGGTGGCGCTGGGCAAGGAGATGGCGGTGGACCTGGCCCGCCACGCCATCCGCGTCAACACCGTGGCCCCCGGCTCCATCCTGTTCCCGGGAGGAAGCTGGGACCGCCGGATGAAGAAGGACCCGGCCGCCATCGAGCGGATGCTGGAGACGGAGCTGCCCTTCCACCGCTTCGGCCGCCCGGAGGAGGTGGCCGAGGTGGTGGCCTTCCTGCTCTCTCCCGCCGCCTCGTGGGTCAGCGGCGCCTGCGTGCCGGTGGACGGGGCGCAGGGGCGGGCGTTCTGAAGCCGGACCGCCCGCTCCCCGGAAGCGTCTGCCTCAACGGACGCCTGCCGCACGTGGCGGCAGCCGGGCGGACCGGCGCGCGGTCCCCGGGTACCTCGGGGCGCAGCCCAGGTCCGCACGGCGGCGGCGCGGCAGCCGGGCACCGGCCCTGAACTTTTGAGGCCGTCACGGGCGGGGGAGAGTGGCTCACGTGAACGCCGCAAGGCCTGCCCTCTACCTGTTGTTCCTCGCTTCCGGCGCGGCCGGGCTCGCCCACCAGGTGCTGTGGGCGCGGCGATTCGGGGCGCTGTTCGGCAGCGCCGCGGGCGGGGCCGCGCTCGTCACGGCGCTCTTCATGGCGGGGCTGGGGCTGGGCGCGCGGTGGGGTGGCGCTTGGGCGGACCGGCTGCACGCCCG
>VGRA01000127.1 GCA_016875515.1 Deltaproteobacteria bacterium
GCGGAGATCCAACACCTCCACGGAGATGCCCTCGGCCTCCAGCGCGCGGGCCGCCTCCATGCAGAAGTAGTACATGCGGGACCAGGTGATGAGCGTCACGTCCGTGCCCGGGCGCTTGATGTCCGCCTTGCCGAGCGGCACCACGTGCTCGCCCTCCGGCACCTCGCCCTTGAGCGCGTACAGCCGCTCCCCCTCGAACATCACCACCGGGTTCTCGTCCCGGATGGCCGCCTTGAGCATCCCCTTGGCGTCCGCCGGGGTGGCCGGGGCAATCACCTTCAGCCCCGGGAAGTGGGCGTAGTTGGCCTCGAGCGCCTGGCTGTGCTGGCTGGACAGCCGCCCGCCCGCGCCGCCCGGCCCGCGGAAGACGATGGGGCAGCGCAGCTGGCCGCCGGACATGTGCCGCAGCTTGGCCGCGTTGTTGACGATCTGGTCCATGGCCAGGATGGCGAAGTTCCAGGTCATCATCTCCACCACCGGCCGCAGCCCCACCATGGCGGCACCCACGGCCAGCCCGGTGAAGCCCAGCTCCGAGATGGGCGAGTCGATGATGCGCGCGCTGCCGTACTTGTCGAGCAGCCCCTGCGTCACCTTGAAGGCGCCGTTGTAGCGGCCCACCTCCTCGCCGATGACGAACACCCGCCCGTCCCGGGCCATCTCCTCTGCCAGCGCCTGGTTCAGCGCCTCGCGGTACATGAGCTCAGCCATGGCGTCCTCCTAGCCCTTCTTCCCCGGCCGCCCGGCCGGCTCGAGTTCCCACGTGGTCTTCGCCTCGGGGCCCGGGTACGTGGGCCAGCTCACCTGCGTGCCCAGCACCCGCTCGCGCGGCTTCACGTCCAGCTCCCCGTCCTCGACAATGGTGTCCCGCCACAGCTCCGCCAGGTCCGGCTCCGGGGACGCGTCCGCAAAGCGCACCGCCTCCTCCACCTCGCGCTTCACCTCTTCGTCAATTCCGTCCAACTCCGCGTCCGACGCGGCCTTCTTCTTCAGGATGTACTCGCGCAGCCGCGGGATGGGATCCCGCTTCCGCTCCTCCTCCACCTCCTGCTTCGTCCGGTAGTTGGCCGGGTCCGCCATGGAGTGGCCGCGGAAGCGGTACGTCAACGCCTCAATGAGCACCGGCCCCTTCCCGGACCGGGCGTACTCGGCGGCGTCCTTCACCGACTCGTAGAACTTCAGCACGTCCATGCCGTCCGCCTGCTCGCCGCGCATCCCGTAGGCCTCGGCCCGCTTGTAGACCTCCGGCACCGCCGCCACGCGCGCGAACTCCGTGCCCATCCCGAACAGGTTGTTCTCGCAGATGTACACGACCGGCAGCTTCCACTTGGACGCCATGTTGAACGTCTCGTGGAGCGCCCCCTGGTTGGACGCCGCGTCCCCGAAGTAGCAGACCGTCACCCGGTCCTCGCCGCGGTACTTGCTGGCGAACGCCATCCCGGCCGCCAGCGGGATCTGCCCGCCGACGATTCCGTACCCGCCGTAGAAGTGGTTCTCGATGTCGAACAGGTGCATCGAGCCGCCCTTGCCCTTGCTGTACCCCGTGCCGCGGCCGAACAGCTCCGCCATGGCCATGCCGGGATGGGAGCCGCGCGCAAGCATCTGGCCGTGCTCGCGGTAGGCGGACAGCACGTAGTCGTCCTTGCGGATGGCCTCCTCCGCCCCCACCGCCACCGCCTCCTGCCCGATGTAGAGGTGGCAGAAGCCGGCGATCTTCCCGAGCTGGTACTGCGTGCCGGCCTTCTCCTCGAACTTCCGGATGAGGACCATCTTCCGGTACATCGACAGCAACTTGTCCCTCGACAGCGCGGACGCCATGCGGACTCCCTCAACGCAACGTGAAATGGGACATGCCTTCTAACGTGCCGGCGCAGCGGACTCCAGAGGGATTGCACTGGCGCAGTGCGGCGAGACAGCCCTGTAGGAGCCTATGCCACCGAGCGTTCGGGGACCGCCTCACCCAGCGGCGGGCGCTCGAAGCGCACCATCCGCTTGAGCCCATTCCGGTCCAGCACCAGCCGCACCATCTGGAGCGAAACGCGCGGGGAGGCCTCGTCCTCCACCGTGTAACGGAACACCGCGTCCACCTGGTAGCTCTTCGCCCCCTTGATGCGCCCCACGGAGAAGTCCTCCAGATCCACGTACTCCAGGGCCGTCTCCGGGTCGTCCATGTCGCGGAGCAGGCGCTCCACGTTGATGCGCATGATGTCGGTGACGCCCGTCACCCCGTCCTCGGCCCGCGGCAGCTGCTCCGGGTCCAGCACGATGCGCTTGGCGTACCGGATGATGCTCTCGGCCAGCTCCCCCTGGCTCACCGTGACGAAGTCGTCCGTCTGCCGCAGGCGCCGGACCTCCTCCGGGAGCTCCCCGGGCGCCACGTAGTCCACCTTCTCTTGCAGGGTGCCGATCCGGCTCTTGGTCACCGGGTCCACGATGGCGGTGCCGCGGTCGTAGAGGTGGCGCGCGGCAATGCGCGAGAACAGCCGCCGCAACCCCTCTTTGATCCGGTCCTTCATCATGTAGCCCACCACCAGGATGAGGAAGAAATTGAGGCTGTTCTGGAGGAACCGCGCCTGCGCCCAGAAGGCAATCCCGGTGGCGAACGCCATGGCAATGCCGGCCGCCACCGCGAACAGCACCTCCTCGAAGTTTTTCCGCTGGTCCTCCCGCCTCACGGAGAGGAACAGGATGTTCATGCAGAACTTCTTCAGGAAGCCGATCCGGTGCATGTACTCCTCGTTGTCACCGGTGGGGGAGATGACGCTGCGCAGTTGGTGCTGCTTGCGGTAGGTCTCCTCCTCGATCACCTGCGCCATGATCTCCTTGCGCAGCTCCGTGAACGCGCCGCTGCGCGGCAGCGCGTCCATGTCCGTCACCGCCTTGCGGAAGAACTGCTCCACGGACAGCGACAGGTACTCGTCCACCAGACGCAGCGAGGCCCGCGTCCGCTCCTCCAGCGGCTTGCCTGTCTCCAGCCGGGGCAGCAGGGCGCGGAAGCGGGCCAGCACCTCCCGCACCTGCGCCATGTGGGCACGCACCGGCTCCTCGAAGGGGCCCGAGTCGAAGTGCGCGGCCCGCTCCATGGCGTCGCACTGCCCATCCACCAACTGCACGAAGCGGCGAAGCGCCCCGCGGAACACGCACGAGAGCAGCTTCGCCTCGTAGACGATGTCCACCTCCGCCCGCCGCGAGCCGCTCACGTACCGCTCCAGCTCCAGCAGCGGCGAGTGAGAGGCGGCCAGCACCTCCGTCAGGGAGAAGACCGGGGTCTTCAGCCGGATGTAGTTGTGGAGGTCCGCGTAGAAGTCCGCACGGGGCCAGGTGTCCGCGTCCACGTTGAGGGACGCCGGCAGGAAGAGCCAGGCCTCCACCTGGTAGCGCGAGGGCTGGTCCGTCCCGGACGGCTGGTACTCGAGCTTGATCTCGAACTGCTTGCGGTCATGGATGTCCAGCCGGTTCTGGAGCAGCGGCGGGTGGGACGGGACGCGCACAGCTTCCCATCCTAGCCGGTTGTCGCTCGCTCGGCAGCAGGCACCGCGGCAGCGGCGTTCACCGGCAAACCGGCGTATGCTCCCGGCCCCCTTCGCGTCACGAGGTCCCCCCATGGGCGCCCTGCCCCCCTGGCTCCTGAAGCTCGCCCCCATCCTGTTCCTGCTCGCCGCCATCGCGGTGGTGGTCTCGCGGCTGCCCAAGGTGGACCTCGGCCACTCGGAGGCCTTCAAGCGGCGGCGGCTGATGAACTGGGTGCCGCTGGGCCTCACCTACGCCTTCCTCTACTTCGGCCGCTACAACCTCTCCGCGCTCGCCGGGGAGCTGGACGTGGCGGGGCTGCTTCCCAAGGCGGACTTCAACGCCATCGACGGGTACGGGGCGTGGGTCTACGGCATCGCCTTCCTCCTGAACGGCCCGCTGACGGACCGCTTCGGCGGGCGGGCCACCATGCTGGTGGCCACCGTGGGCTCGGCGCTCAGCAACGTGGGCATGGCGCTGGCGGTGCAGAACGCCACCGGCGGGGACCCGTCCGGGCTGAAGCAATCCCTGGTGCTGCTGAACGCCGCCAACATGTACTTCCAGAGCTTCGGCGCGGTCAGCATCGTCAAGGTCAACGCCCCGTGGTTCCACGTCCGCGAGCGCGGCGTGCTGGGCGGGCTGTTCGGCGTGCTCATCTCGCTGGGCCTCTACTTCTCCTATGACTGGAGCCTGGCCATTGGACGGACGTTCGGCTTCTCCCTCGCGTTCTGGATCCCCGCGGCCGTGCTGGCCCTCTTCGCGGGGGTGACCGCCGCGTTCGTGCGGGACTCGCCCTCCACCGCCGGCTTCGCCGAATTCGACACCGGGGACGCCTCCTCCGGCACGGGGGACGCCCCCGAGGGGCTCGTCTCCGTGCTCAAGCGGATGTTCTCGCAGCGGGTCATCTGGATCGTCGTGGCGGTGGAGTTCTGCTCCGGCTTCCTGCGCCAGGCCGTGATGAAGCAGTACCGGCTGTACGCCAAGGGCATCGGGGACGCGGACTCCTTCGTGTACGAGAACTGGGGGATGCTGCTGTGCGTGGCGGGCATCCTCGGCGGCGTGTTCGCCGGGTTCATCTCGGACCACGTCTTCGGCAGCCGCCGAGGTCCCGTCTCCAGCGTGCTGTACGCGGGGCTGGCCGCCGGCGCGGGCGTGGCCATGTTCACGCTCGGCTCCCCCGTCCTGGGCTGGGCCGTGGTCTTCATGTCCCTGTGCGTCATTGGCGTGCACGGGATGCTCTCCGGCACCGCCTCCATGGACTTCGGCGGCAAGAAGAACGCCGGCGTCGTCACCGGCATCATCGACGGCTTCGTCTACCTGGGCACCGGGGCGCAGGCGTTCCTGTATGGCGCCAAGCTGCCCAAGGGGGAGCTGGCAAAGGATCCGGCGAATTGGAAGATCTGGCCCGGGGCCATGCTGCCGGTGGCGCTGGTGGGACTGGGGCTGTGCGCCACCATCTGGAACGCGCGCCCCGCAGCCAGGCAGGCCCCCCCAGCCCCCCTGCCCCGCGGCGAGGAGAAGGACACGCCGGCGGCGCGCTCCGGCTGACCGTCAGCCGGGGGCGTCCGCGAGCCGCAGCAGCGCCAGCTCCGTCTTGGCGTCCGGCACGGTGCCGTCGCGGCACAGCCGGAGCGCCTCGCCGAACGGCACCCACCGCGTCTGCGCCCCCTCCTCCAGGGGGGAGCCGTCCCCCGGAAGCGGCGCCTGGGGCAGCCCGGTCACGTCGGCCGCGCACAGGTGGATCCGCTCGGACAGGATGCCGGGGGCCACGAAGAACGGCGCCCCGAGCATCTGGATGCGGGCGGCATCCACCCGGAAGCCCGCCTCCTCCCAGGCCTCCTCCGCCGCGCGCGCGCGGATGCCCGCCTCCCCCTCGTCCGAGGGCTCGAGCAGCCCGGCGACGATCTCCTCTACCTGCAGGAACTCGCGCCCGTCCGGCACCACGGGCCGCTCGTCCCTCCGGAAGTAGGCCGCCGGGCGCAGGTTGGTGCGCAGCAGCAGCTCGCGCCCGCCTGCCGCGGCGGTCCGGTAGAGCAGCACCGCAACCGCGTCCAGACGGGGCCGGTCCACCACGTCCACCCGGTACTCCGCGGACGCGCTCCCGTCTGCCCGCCGGTTGCGGCAGCGCAGCCGGCGCACGCGGAGGAACCCCTCGTCGCACCGGCTCCGGCCGGTCAGGTCCTCCACCACCTCTATCCCCGTCACCACCAGCGGCTCGTCTGACATGGGCAGCCGGTCTAGCCCACCTGGCCGTCCGCCTTGAACCGGTGGGGGGGTTCTGGCAAAGAGCCGCCGGCCGGACGTTCCACCCCTTCGTTTCCTCCAGGACAGCCCGCTTGCCCTCCCGCCCCGCCCACATTGCCGCCTGGGCCCTGGCCGCACTCTGCACGGCCGCAGCGTGCCTGCCCGTGAATGATCCGCCCGAGCTGGATCTCTCCGGCCAGCAGGTCCGCCTCACGTTCCTGCACACCTCGGACCTCCACTCGCGCCTCCTCCCGTTCGACTTTGCGCCCCTGCGCACGGACGTGGACCTGGGGCTGGTTCCGGAGGCCGCCCCGTTCGGCGGCGCCACCCGGCTGGCCGCCCTGCTCAAGCGCGAGCGCGCCCGGGCGGACCGCGTCCTCCACGTGGACTCGGGGGACGCCTTCCAGGGCGCCCCCATCTTCAATCTGAAGCTCGGCGAGGCCGAGTACCGGTTCCTCTCCCAGGTGGGGCTGGACGCCGCCGTCATCGGCAACCACGAGTTCGACGCCGGCCCCGTCAACTTCACCCAGAAGGCCAGGGACTTCGCCTCCTTCCCGGTGCTCGCCGCCAACTACGTCTGGGACGACTGGCGCGGGGTGGACTCCAACCAGACCGGCCTCTACTCCCAGCCCTACGCGCTCTTCAACGTGAAGGGCGTGCGCATTGGCCTCATCGGGCTGGCCAACATCAGCTCCCTCAACTCCATCGTCGAGGGCGGCAACAGCCTGCAGGTGACGCCGCTGGAGCAGAACGAGGTGACGCGCGGCTACGTGGACATGCTGCGCCCGTCCGTGGACCTGCTCATGGTGGTGAGCCACGCCGGCCTCACCGAGGACCAGGACCTGGTGCAGGGCTACGAGGCCTTCTACGAGTACGGGAAGATCAACCACTTCCTCACCCGCGAGCGGGATCCCTGGGAGCTGCTCGAGTGGTTCGGCCCGAAGGACGACCCGAAGTCCGTCGTCCGGGTGAAGATCCCCGGCGTCTCCGGCCTGGACATCATCCTCGGTGGCCACCTGCACGTGGTGCTCAACCCGCCCCAGCTGCTGACCGATCCCCGCGGCCGCAAGGTCATCCTCAGCCACGGCGGCGCCTTCGCGAAGTACCTCGGCCGGCTGGACGTGGTGGTGCAGATGCCGCCGAAGGGCGGCGCCTTCGAGGGGGCGGAGGTCCTCTCGCACGACTACACCGTCTTCCCGGTGGACTCGTTGTGGTGCGACGACGAGCTGCGCCAGTACGCCAGGAGCAAGTTCTGGAACCCCGGCGAGTTCGGCGCAGATCCGCGCGTGGTGGACGGCTTCCAGCGCTGCAAGCTGGAGGAGGACCGCTACACGCAGCACCTGGTGATCCCCTACATCGAGGGGATGGACTTCCAGTACGGCCTCACCCAGGTGTTCAGCTACGCGCCGCGGGACGTCTCGCGCCGCAACAACTCCACCGGCGGCGACAGCCCGCTCGGCAACTACGCCGCGGACAGCATGCGCAAGCGGCGCCGCGTGGACGCCGAGGTGGCCGTCACCAACTCGCTCGGCATCCGGGACAGCATCTACGCCGGCCCCATCA
>VGRA01000128.1 GCA_016875515.1 Deltaproteobacteria bacterium
TCGGCACCGCGCGCAGCCCCTGCGAGACGCTCTGCAGGATGGACAGGCTGCCGTCGTCGTTCATCAGCGAGCCGATGGTGGCGTTCACCACGGACTCGCCGGCCTTGCGGCGGGCGGTGGCCTCGGCGTTGAGGGCGAAGATGACGTCCTTGTCGGGACGGGTGGCGCGGGCTGGGACGAGGTGAAGCATGCAGGGCCGGGTGTCTGCCCCATTCTGGCCCGTTGCGCCAGCCCGCCGGGAGGGATGGTGCAACGGGCAGGCGCGCCATGGCCGTTGTCCAGCGGTGGACGCATCCACTAGCGTTGCCTATCCTTGATGCCCTCCCCGCTCCTCACCCTCGCCTGCGCGTTGGCCTGCGCCGCGGTACCGGGTGCGCCCCGTGAAAAGGCGCCCGCTGCTGACCCGCTGGTGACGGCCCCAGCGGCCCCTGTGCCGGAGGGCCCGGCCGTGGCGCCCGCCGCCGTGCCCCTCCCCGCGGCAGCGTCCCGCGCGGTGGCCCCGGAGGACACGGACGCGGAGCTGGACAAGCGGCTGGGGCTCTCGTCCAAGGGGGAGGAGGGGGGCGAGGCGCCCACGTCCCTGGGGCTCCAGTTGGTGCAGACGCTGGTGACGTTGTCCCTGGTGCTGGGGCTGGTCTATCTGGTGCTGAACGTGGGGCTGCGCAAGCTGATGGGCGGCGCGGCGGCAGCAGCCCCCGCGGGGGCGCTGGTGGCGGTGGTGGCGCGGATGCCGCTGGAGCCGCGGCGGACGCTGTACGTGCTGAGGGCGGCAGGCGAGTACCTGCTGGTGGCCAGCAGCGAGTCCGGCGTCTCCTTCCTCTCCAGGCTGGACGCCGCGGAGGTGGAGCGGCTCCAGGCCACCCCCGGCCAGGGCGCTCCGGCGTTCTCCCCTTTCCTCGAGAAGCTGCTCTCCCGCCGCGGCGGCCCGCCGCCGGAGGCTTGATCCATGTCCCCGCCGTTTCCCTCCCGCCGCCCGCCGTCCCCCCTGCCCTGGGCATGTGCCGCGGCCCTGCTGCCGCCCGCCGCCTGGGCAGACAAGAACGCCGTGGTGGACGTGGCCCGCGCCGGGCTGAACTCGGACAGCTTCGCCAACCGGCCGCTCATCCTGATGGTGGCGCTGGGGGCGCTGTCGCTCGTCCCGTTCGTCCTGATGATGGTGACGAGCTTTGTGAAGATCTCGGTGGTGCTCTCCATCGTCCGGTCGGCGCTGGGTACGCAGCAGATCCCGCCCACGCAAGTGATCACCGGCCTGGCCATCATCCTCACCGTCTACATTATGTCCCCGGTGGGCTCGGAGATGTGGAAGGCGGCGGGCAAGGAGCTGAACGCGGAGGGGGGCGCGGTGCTCAGCAGCCAGACCGTGGGGCAGATGATGGAGGCGGGGGCGCGGGCCAAGGAGCCGCTGCGGGACTTCCTGGTGAAGAAGGTGACGGCGAAGGACCGGGCGCTGTTCTTCAACCTGGCCAAGAAGATGCGGAAGGAGGAGGACCGGGCAGACATCGGTGAGAAGGACTTCCTGGTCATCGTGCCGGCGTTCGTGGTGTCCGAGCTGAAGGAGGCCTTCCAGATCGGCTTCATCCTGTTCGTGCCGTTCATCGTCATTGACATGGTGGTCGCCAACATCCTGCTGGCGCTGGGCATGCACATGCTGTCCCCCACCACCATCTCCATGCCGTTCAAGCTCTTGCTCTTCGTCCTGGTGGACGGCTGGTACATGATCGCCAAGGGGCTCGTCGTGGGGTACCTCTAAGATGCACCACCTGACCTTCATCACGCAGCAGGCGCTGTACCTGGTCCTCATTGCGTCCGCGCCGCCGGTGCTGCTGTCCCTGGTGGTGGGGCTGCTGATCGCCGTGTTCCAGGCGGCCACGCAGATCCAGGAGCAGACGCTGTCGTTTGCGCCCAAGGTGATCATCGTGTTCGGCATCCTGGCGCTGGGGGGCGGCTGGATGGGCTCGCAGCTGCTCCGCTTCACCTTCCAGCTCTTCGACCGCTTCCCGGCGATGATCCGATGAACGGCATCGACCAGGTCTTCGCCGAGCTGGGGATGAAGACCAACGTCACGCTCGTCATCCTGACGGTGGCGCTGCTGCTCTCGCGCATCCTGCCGGTGATCATCCTGTCGCCTGCGTTTGGCGGGGAGGTGGTCCAGACGGAGGTGCGGATGGGGATTGGCATCCTGCTCGCCGTGGTGATGTTCCCCGCGGTGTCCGAGCGGATCACGGAGATCCCCTTCACTGCGCTGCCGTTCGTGGTGCTGATGCTGAAGGAGATCTTCATCGGCATCTGCCTGGCGTTCGTGGTGAACACGGTGTTCGACGCGGCGCAGATGGCGGGGGGGCTGGTGGACCTGCTGTCCGGCATGAACATGGCGCAGGTGTACGTGCCGCAGCTGCAGCAGAACGTGACCATCTTCGCGTCCCTCAAGCTGCAGCTGTCCGTGGTGCTGTTCCTGTCCATGAACGGGCACCACCTGGTGATCGAGGCGCTGGCGGACAGCCTGCTGGTGCTGCCGCTGGACAAGTTCCCCAGCTGGCCGGAGGGGAAGTGGGCCTTCTTCGAGCTGCACGTCCGGGTCTTCGGGGACATGCTGCGGGTGGCGCTGCTCCTGGCGGGGCCGGCCTTCATTGCCACGTTCCTCACGGACCTGGCGCTGGGGATGATCAACCGCGTGGCGCCGCAGGTGCAGGTCTTCTTCATGGCCATGTCCATCAAGCCGCTGGTGGCGGCCGTGATGGTGCTGGTGACGCTGCACGTGGTGGTGGACGCGCTGGCCGCGGAGTACTCGGGCATGCTCGCCCTGCTGCGCCGCGCCATCCGGCTGCTCGCCTGAGGGGGCCGGGACCATGGCGGACGAGAGCGGCGACAAGACGGAGGAACCCACACAGAAGAAGCTGGACGACGCGCGCAAGAAGGGCCAGGTCTGGAAGAGCAAGGATCTCACCGGGGTGGGTGTCTTCCTGGCGGGGTTGGGGGCGGTGAAGGCCACCTGGGACGGGGCCCGCGAGGAGTTCACCCGGCTGTTCCAGTTCGGCTTCGAGCGCGTGGCGCACCCGGTGGACCTGGAGCTGGCCATCTACCAGCTGCTCTTCATGGCCATCCTCGCCGTGGTGACGCTCACCGCCCCGGTGGTGCTGGCCACGGCGGTGGTGGGGGCGCTGCTGGACTTCCTGCAGGTGGGGCCGCTCGTCACGCTGGAGCCGCTGCAGCCCAAGCTGGAGAAGCTCAACCCGGTGGAGGGGCTCAAGAACCTGGTGGGCAAGAAGCAGCTGGTGGAGCTGATCAAGAACCTCTTCAAGCTGACCATCACCGCGTGGGTGGTGGTGTCCGCGGTGAAGGGGAGCATGGGGATGGTGGTGCAGACCATCCACGGCACCCCGGACGGGATGCTGGGGGTCCTGGGGGAGCTGGTCTACCGGGTCAGCTTCCGGGTGGGGCTGTGCCTTCTGGCCTTCTCCATCTTCGACGTGTGGTGGCAGCGCAAGAGCTACATGAAGGACATGATGATGACGAAGGAGCAGGTGAAGAAGGAGTACAAGGAGTCCGAGGGAGACCCGCACCACAAGGCCAAGCGCAAGGAGCTCCACATGGAGATCCTGGAGGGGGCGCAGATGGAGGCGGTGCAGTCCGCGGACGTGGTGGTGACCAACCCGGACCACGTGGCGGTGGCGCTGAAGTACGACGCGGAGAAGGACGCCGCCCCCCGCGTCATTGCCGCGGGGCTGGACCACAAGGCGCAGAAGATCAAGGCGGTGGCCCGGGAGGCGGACGTGCCTCAGCTGCGCAACGTGCCGCTCGCGCACGCGCTGTACCGGGTGGAGGTGGGGCAGCAGATCCCCGAGGAGCTCTACGACGCGGTGGCCGAGGTCCTGAACTTCGTCCACGGGCTGCAGGCGGGGCAGGGGGGCAAGGCGGCGGCAGCTGGCCTATAGTCCCGGAAGCCCATGGCCGAGGACGCCGACATCGCGGTGGCGCTGAAGTACGACAAGGAGAAGGACTCCGCGCCGCGCGTCATTGCCAAGGGGCTGCGGATCAAGGCGGAGAAGATCAAGGAGATTGCCAAGCAGTACAACGTGCCGGTGATGCGGAACGTGGGGCTCGCCAACGCGCTGTACCGGGTGGACGTGGGCGAGGAGGTCCCCGAGGAACTCTACGACGCGGTGGCCGAGGTGCTGAACTTCGTCTACGCGCTGCAGCAGGAGCAGCAGAAGGGCAGGCGGTAGCGCATGGCGAAGATCAACAACGGCATGCCGCCGGGGCCGCAGTGGCCCTGGGGCACCCCCGGGCAAGTCCGCAGCCGGCTGGTGGACCGCGCGCAGGTGGTGGACAAGAAGCGCAAGGGGCGCAAGGCGGACCCGAAGAACCCCGCCCTGCCCTCGGCGGCGCTGCTGGACTCCATTGGGCCGGCCCACGGCGCGGACGAGCTGCGGCTGCCCCTGCCCCCCATGCCGGAGGGGCACGAGGCGGACGTCTCCCCGCTGTCGGTGCGGGAGCAGCTGGGGGAGCTGGCGCAGCGGTCCGGCCCCGAGGCCCGCGGGCTGGTGGAGCGGGGGCTGGGAAAGCTGAGCGCCGCCCCGGACCGGCTGGAACGGCTGCGCGGCCTGCTGCAGCGCGAGGCGCAGATGTTGGAGCTGCTCGGCCGCTTCTCGGACGACGTGCAGGAGATCCAGCGCCGGATGCGCGAGGAGCAGAAGGAAGGGCGGTACTAGTGGCCGGGGAACCCCAGGGCGCCGAGGCGAAGCTGCAGGCGAGCCTCCAGAAGTGGGCGGACGGGAAGCTGTCCCTCAAGGAGGTGCGCGGCTACACGGACGAGCAGCTCTACGCCGTGGCCCGCACCGCCTACCTCTACTACCACCAGGGAAAGCTGGCCGAGGCGCGCACCCTGTTCCAGGGGCTCTTCGCGGTGGACCCGGGCAACGGGTACGTGGCCCGGGCGCTGGGGGTGGTGGAGCTTGCCGCCGGGAACGCGGCCGGGGCGCTGGCCGCCTGGGACGTGGCGGTGAAGCTGGAGCCGGAGGAGCCGGCCGGGTACGTGGGGCGGGCCGAGGTGCGCCTGGCGGCGGGGCAGAAAGGGGGGGCGGCCGAGGACCTCAAGCGGGCGGCCCAGCTGGTGGCGCGGGTGGAACACCCCCTGAAACCCAAGGTTTCCGCCATGTTGGCGGCCATCTCAAAAAGATGAAAAAAACCGCGCAACCGCCGCGCGGCACTTCCGATAACCTCTTCAGAACGCAGCCGGAGATGGACTCCGGCAGCAAGTCCCCGAAGTTCCCAACCGGAGGTACACCATGTCGTTCCTCAGCAACGTCACCAACGCGCTCTCCAACCCGTTCGTTCGTCAGATTGCCGGCGGCATCGGCGGCCTCGCCAAGGGCGCCGAGGGCGTCAATGCGGTCAACAAGGGCTTCCAGCTGTTTGACCAGCTGATCTCCTCCTTCGGCAAGGGCCCTGCCACCACCTCGACCGACGCGAACACCCAGGCGCCCACGGGCCTGGCGGACCCCCGGGACGTGCTGGACTTCGGCGACGGCGCCGAGGACTTCGGCACGGACTTCAACGCGGCCACGCAGCAGGTGGGCACGGCGCGCAACGCGGCCACGGCGGGCGGCGGCTTCGGCTCCATCATCGAGAGCGGCCTGTCCGGCTTCGGCAGCGGCAGCGGACTGTCCAGCTGGCAGAACAACCTGCTGTCCAAGATTGATGACCCGAAGCAGCGCGAGCTGCAGAAGATGCAGATGATCATCTCCAACATGACCAACCTGCTCCAGGCCATCTCCAACATCTCCAAGATGATCGCCGAGGCGCAGAAGGGCATCATCCAGAACATCCGCGCGTAGATCTACCCGCGCAAGGTTGGTACAAGGCAGGTGCCCGGGAGCGCTCCCGGGCACCTGTTGTCATTTCAGGGGTGAGGAGAGGGGAACTGCCATGGCCGCCGAGTCGAAGAACCTGAAGCCGAGCGCCACACTCAAGAAGCTGATCGACCGCACCAGCAAGGTGGACCCCGCCTCGTTCGTGCCCGCGGACCAAGTGGACCGCTTCCTGCGCGGAGAGGTGACGCTCAAGGATCTCAACGGCATCAGCGGGCCGGAGATGCTGGAGATGGCCGTGCTCGGGTACGAGATGTACAAGCAGGGCAAGTACAACGAGGCGCGCGTCATCTTCCAGGGGCTGGCGTCCCTGGATCCCCGCGAGCCGTACTTCGCCACCGCGCTCGGCTCGGTGTACCTGGCCGAGGAGAAGCTCGAGGACGCTGAGCAGTGCCTCAACGTGGCGCTGCGGCTGAACCCGGACGACCTGGGGGCGCACGTGAACCGGGGGGAGGTCTTCCTGCGGCGCGGCAAGCTGGTGGAGGCGGCGGAAGACTTCCGCCGCGTGCTGGAGCTGGATCCCCAACAGAGGGACCCGCTCACCGCTCGGGCGCGCGTGCTGGCCATGGCGGCCTTCGAGGCCATCAAGGAGGCCAAGGCCGAGCTGGAGAAGAAGAAGGCGCCGTGAAGCCAGGCGGGGGGCCCCCGCGCGGGAAGACGCCGCGCGTGGAGGTGCACTACTTCGAGAAGGGGCGGCGGCGCCGGACGCCGGTCCCACCCGCGCGCGCAGAGAGCTCCCGCCGCATGGCCGGGGAGCTGCCCGCGGCCTCCGTCGAGCCGGTGCCGGCCTCGAGCGCGCGCACGCTGCCCGAGCTGCAGCTGCCCCGGGTGGACCCGCTGCCCCCGGGGCCCGGCAAGGCGGGCCGGGGCAGGGGGCGGAAGGGCTCCGGCAATTTTCGGCGGCGCACCACGGAGGAGTTCAACGTGGAGGCGAGCGGCCCTGCCCCCACGGTGCCGGAGCTGCTCGGGGCGGCCAACCCACTCGCGCTGCTCAAGGCCTTGACGCCTGGGCAGCTGGCCGAGATGGCGGTGGCGGGGCATGGCCTGTTCGAGGCGGGGGCGCTCGAGTCCGCCCGGCGCGTCTTCGAGCTGCTGGTGGCCATGGGGCCCCGGGAGTCCTTCCCGTTCACCATGCTGGGCACGGTGTACCTGGCCATGGAGCTGCCGGACCGGGCGCTGGCGCTGTTCGAGTCCGCGCTGGAACTGGACAAGGGGGACATCGCGGCCTCGGTGTACCGGGGGGAGCTGAGGCTCCGGCGCGGCAAGGTGCGGCACGCGCTCGGGGACCTGGAGCGGGCGGTGGCAGGCGGGGACGCGGCAGACC
>VGRA01000129.1 GCA_016875515.1 Deltaproteobacteria bacterium
CCGAGGCGCACGGCCCCCACCTGCCGCTGTCCGTGGACGTCCTCATCGCGGAGGCAGTGGCGGAGCGCACGGCGGCCCGGCTGGAAGCGGCGGGCCGCCGCGCGGTCATCTTTCCCGCCCTCAGCTACGGCGTCACCGCGTTCGCGGACGGTTTCGCCGGCACGGTGCATGTCCCGGCGGAGGCCACCCAGCCGTACCTGGAGGGGGTGCTGCACGGGCTGGTCCGCCACGGCTTCCGCACCGTGGGCGTTCTGAACCACCACCTGGAGCCGGCGCAGTTCGCCGTGGTGCACGCCGCGGCCCAGGCCGTCTCCGGCGCCACCTCCGCCCGGGTGGTAGTCCCGGACCACCGCAAGAAGCCCCACGGGCCCCGGCTGGGAGAGGAGTTCGTGTCCGGGGGCAGCCACGCCGGCTGGTACGAGACGTCGCTCATGCTGGCGGTGGCGCCCCACCTGGTGGACACCGCGGCCCTGCAGGCACTGCCCGCCGTGCTGGTGAATTTGCCAGCCGCCATCAAGGCGGGTGGGCGGACCTTCGAGGAGTGCGGGGGCCCCAGGGCCTATTTCGGCGCCCCGGGTACCGCCACGGCAGCCGAGGGCGAGCGATTGCTCGGCATCCTCGCGGAGGTTTCTGCCGCCGCGCTCAGTTGAGGTTGCGGGAGCCAAAAGCCGCTCTTACAGAGGTCACACCTTCTCTTCAGGAGTGCTCATGCAACTACAGTCGCTGAAGATGTTCTGTGACGTGGTGGAGACGGGCAGCTTCTCCCGCGCGGCGCAGCTGAACCACGTGACGCAGTCCGCGGTGAGCCAGCAGGTGCGGGCGCTGGAGCTCCGGTACGAGCAGAAGCTGCTCAGCCGCTCCGCGCGCCAGGTGACGCCCACGCCGGCGGGCGAGCGGCTCTTCCGCGGCAGCAAGGAGATCCTCTCCCGCTTCGCCGAGGTGGAGAGCGAGATCCGCGAGACGTCGCCGGACATTCAAGGGTCGTGCTCCATCTCCGCCATCTACTCGGTGGGGCTGCACGAGCTGAACGCGCTGCAGAAGGATCTGCTCAAGCTGCACCCCAAGGTGAACCTGCGGCTCAACTACCGCCGCTCGGACCAGGTGTACGACGACGTCATCCTCGGCGCGGCAGAGCTGGGGCTGGTGGCCTACCCGCAGGCGCGCGCGGGGCTGGACAACCACCCGTTCCGCGAGGACCGGCTGGCGCTGGTCTGCCCCCCGGGCCACCCGCTCGCGGCCAAGCAGAAGGTGACGCTCGCGGCCATTGCGACATGTCCCTTCATCGCGTTTGACCGCGAGGCCCCCACGCGCAAGGGCATTGACCAGTACTTCCGCGAGAAGGGGCTGGAGCTCAACCCGGTGATGGAAATGGACAACGTGGAGACCATCAAGCGGGCGGTGGAGCTGGGGCTCGGCGTGGCCGTCCTGCCCGCCGCCACCGTGGAGCACGAGGTGGCCGAGGGCTCGCTCGCCTGCAGGCCGGTGGCCGAGGGGAACTTCACCCGGCCCATCGGCATCCTGGTGCGCAAGGGGAAGTACCTGGGCCGCGCCAGCCAGGCGGTGCTGGAGCTGCTGCTGAAGGCGGCGAACTAACGTCTCCCGGGGACACCAGGCCCCGCATGGCCCTCTCCCTCCTCGCCGCCGCCCTGCTCGCAGCAGCCTCCGCCTCGCCGAGGTGGGACGTCGGGCTCGGTGGGCTGTCGTTCGAGCAGCCGCTCGGTCTGGCCTCGGCCCCCGGCGAGCCGGACGCCCTGTACGTCGTGGAGAAGGGCGGCACCGTGCAGCGGGTGACGGGGCTCAACTCCGGCAAACCGGTGGCGAGCGCGTTCCTGGACCTGCGGAAGCCTCGGGACGGCAAGCTGGTGACGGCGAGCGAGTGCGGCCTGCTCGGGCTGGCCTTCCATCCCCGGTACGCGGAGAACCGCCAGCTGTTCGCCCTCTACAGCCTGCGCGTGGAGGGAAAGCTGTACCAGCGGCTGTCCCGCTTCGAGGCGAGCGGTGCGCCGCCGCGGGTGGAGACGGCGTCCGAGACGCCGCTGCTCTCCCAGCAGGATCCGGCGGAGAACCACAACGGCGGGGACCTGCACTTCGGCCCGGACGGGCTCCTCTACCTCTCCGCGGGGGACGGCGGCGGCGCCGGGGACAGCTTCGACCACGGCAGCTTCATCGACCGGGGCTTCTTCGCGGCCATCTACCGGCTGGACGTGGACCTCCGCCCCGGAAGCCTGCCGCCCAACCCGGACCCGGCCCTCCACGTCGACGCGGAGGGGAAGGCCCGCTACGCGGTGCCCGCGGACAACCCGTTCCTCGGCGCAACGCTGCACCGTGGGCGCCCGGTGGACGCGGGCCGCCTGCGGACGGAGACGTGGGCCACCGGCCTGCGCAACCCGTGGCGCTTCTCCCACGACGCCCCCACCGGCCGCTGGTTCACCGGGGACGTGGGGCAGAACCGCGTCGAGGAGGTGGACCTGCTGCGCGCAGGTGGGGACTACGGCTGGCCGCTGCGCGAGGGCAGCCAGCCCTTCGGCAAGCCCCGCCCGGGCAACGCAGCCGCTGCCACGCTGCTGCCGCTCTTCGAGTACGACCGCGGATCCGGTGCGTCCGTCACGGGGGGCCGGGTGTACCGCGGCAAGGCGCTGCCCGGGCTGGTGGGGGCCTACGTCTTCGGGGACTTCGTGTCCGGCCGCACCTTCGCGCTGCACGGGGAGGCGGCCGGTCGCTGGCGGCTCCAGCCGCTGCCCGGGGTCCCCGGGGTGGTGGCCTTCGGGGCGCATCCCCTCACGGGCGAGCTGCTCGCCGTGAGCCTCACCGAGGGCAAGGTGTACGCGCTCCGGCCCTGAGCGGGCGAGGGGGCTAGTACAGCTTCCGCAGCCGCGCCGCGTAGAAGCCGTCCATCCCCTCGGGCCCGGGCAGTGTGCGCAGCGCCCCCTGCCACAGCGGGAGCTTGAGCTCCGGCGGTAGCACGGGCGGCTCGAGCGTCCACTCCGGGTGGCTGCGCAGGAACAGCTCCACCTGGTCCGGCCCCTCCCGGAAGTCCACGCTGCACACCGCGTAGACGAGCAGGCCCCCCGGGGCCACCGCCTCCTGCGCGGACTCGAGGATGCGCCGCTGCAGCGTGGCCAGCCGCAGCACGTCCGCGTCCTGCCGGCGGTAGCGCAGCTCCGGGTGCCGGCGCAGCGTGCCGCTGCCGCTGCACGGGGCGTCCACCATCACCGCGTGGAACTCGCCCCACTCGGAGGGGATGGGCGTCGTCGCGTCGTGCGCGTGCAGGGCCAGGCGCCCGGACAGACCCAGGCGCCGGGCCTCGGCCTCTATCTTCCGCAGCTTGTTCTGGTGAAGGTCGGATGCCACCACCTGCTCGTGCGTCTCCGCCAGGTGCAGCGCCTTCCCGCCCGGGGCGGCGCACACGTCCAGCACCCGCGCCGACTCCGGCACCTGCGCGTAGAGGCCCACCAACTGCGCGGCTTCGTCCTGGACGGACCAGAGCCCCTGCTCGAAGCCGAGCAGGTCCTCCACCCTGCCCACGCCGGACAGCCGGATTCCCACGGGGGACAGCGCGGTGTGCTCGGCGCCGAGGCCGGCGGCGCGCAACTCGGCGAGCAGCCCCTCGCGGGTGGTCTTGGAGGTGTTGGTCCGCAGCACCAGCCCCGGGGGGACGTTGTCCCCCACGAGCATGGCCTCCGCGCGGTCGGGGCCGAACTGGCGGGTCCACCGTTCCACCAGCTCCTGCGGGTGGCTCTCGCGTACGGCGAGGTGCGCCGCGCGCGGCTCCGGCGGAGGCAGCGGCGGGGACTCGAGCGCGGCCAGCTTCCGCAGGATGGCGTTGACGAAGCCGGCGGCCCGCTGCAGCCCGAGCCCCTTCAGCGCCTCCACCGTCTCCCCCACCGCCGCGTGGCGCGGGGTGCGGGTGAAGTACAGCTGGTACGCCCCCAGCCGCAGCGCGGCGAGCACCTTGTCCTCGATGGTGTCCAGCTTCCGGTCGCAAAATCGTTCAATGGCGGCGTCCAACAGCATCCGGCGGCGGGTGGCGCCGTAGCACAGCTCGGTGACGAGCCCGGCGTCGCGCGGGTCCGCGAGCGGCGCCTCGTCCAGCTGGGCGTCCAGCACCAGGTCGAGGAAGGCGTCCGTGGCCTCCACGCGGGCGAGGACCGAGAGGGCGCGGGCGCGGGCCGTGATGACGGGGGGCGTTTTCATTGGAGCGAGGCGAGCAGCGAGACGAGGGAGGGGGCGTCCAGCGTGCTCCCTTTTCGGTCGAGAAACATGAGCTGGCGTAGGACGGGCTCGAGCCGTTCGTGCTCGGCAGCAGGGAAGTCCGCGCCGGCGGCCAGCGCCATCCAGCCCTCGCGCGCGAAGGCGGCCAACTCCTTGGCACTCACGGCGCCGGCGAGGTGGGCGGCCAGCGTGTCTGCCAGCTGGGTGCGCAGGGAGGCGCCCGGGGGACGGACGGGGGGAGTGGACGCTTCCGGACGGGCCCGTCCGAGCGTCTTTCGAGCCGCTGCGGGGGCGAGCGGCGGGGCGGCGGGGCCGATGGACTTGCGCACGGGCGCGGCCGGGCCGCGTCCTCCGTCCTGTGCACCGGGGGTGGACTGACTGGGCATGTCGGACTGCGCCGCAGCAGGTGTCTGCGGCGCCTTCGCGGTTCCCTCCCCGGCAGCGGGGCGCGCCTCGAGCGCGTGCTCGAAGCGGACCTCCGCCGCCGTGGCCTTGCCCTGGAGCGCCGCGATGGAGGCGTCCGTCTCCGCCAGGAGGCCGTCTACCTTAAGCGCGCGCAGGCGCAGCATGGCCTCCCCCGCGAGCCCGAGGCCCACGCCGCTGCGCGCACCTGGAGGTGGCATCCCGGCGTGGAGTTCGCACGGCTCGTCTGCGCAGAAGGCGCAGTCGCGTGCGGTGGTGGAGGGACGCACGGGCTGCATCACCCCTGCGCGCGCGGGTTCTGGCGCGGGCGCGACCGGCAGTCCCCCCGCTTCGGCGGGTGCAGGCGCCTCCGGTTCCTGCGCCGGCCCAAGCGTCTTGCGTGCCCCAGGGAGCGAAGGCGCCGCGTCAGCGGGCCTCTCGACGGGCGCCCTTCCGGCGTCTCCTCCGGACGGGGGCGCCCCGGAAATACCCGCAGCCGGGACGGTGCCCCCCGCGCCAGGGATGTCCGCGCCGGGCGACGCCCGCGCAGCAGCGACCGGGTACTCGGCTCCCGCGCTGCTCGCGTCGGCGGCAGAGGCGCCCACGCCCGGGTGACGCGAATCCGCCGGGGACCCCGCAGCGAACGCCAGCGTCCCCCCGAGGCCGACCGAAGCCCCTCCAATGGCGTCGCTCGCCTCCGTCGCAGAGACGCCCCCGCCTGCGGGCTGAAACTCCGCCGGGGAACCCGCAGCGGCCGCCGGCGGCCGCGCAGCGCCGACCTGGCGCCCGGCGCCTGCGCTGCCCGCCGCCATCGCAGGGAAGCTCGCGCGTCGTGACCGTGCCGGGGCGACCGAGGCGGACGCCGACATCACTTCCGCACCGGCGCCTCCCGCGCCGGTCCCCCGGGCCCCGTCGGCCATCCACCGGACCGCCTCCACGTAGCCCTGTAGCCCACGCCCGCAGACGCGCGCCGCCGCAACGCCATCGAGCACCGCCACCTGCCGCCACGGCTCGCCGGTCGCAGGAACGTCCAACTGGACCTCCACCACGGGAAGGCCCACCGCCGCCACCGCCTCCCGCAGGGCCCACCCGGTGTGGCCGAGCACGCCCGGGTTCAGCACCACGCCGGTGGCCCACTCCCGCGCCTGCTGCAGCGCGTCCAGCAGCGCCCCCTCGTGGTTGCTTTGGAGGAACCGCACCTCCGCCGCCCCCAGCCGCGCCGCCTCCTCCCTCACCGCGCCCTCGACGGCCGCCTCCGTGAGGCCCGGCACGTCACCCGGTCGCCTCCCCAGAAGGTTCAGGTTGGGCCCATGCAGGAGCAACAGCTTCATGCGGACCTCCCCGCCGCGCCGAACGGCCGCGTCCCCGGCTGCAGCTTCCGGCTGGCGAGGAACTCCTGCGCCGCCATGCGCCGCTTCCCCTCCGGCTGCAGTTCGCGCAGCAGCAGCGAGCCCTCCCCGCACGCCACCTCGAGCGCTCCGGGCTCCGCCCGCAAGAGTGTTCCGGGCTCTCCCCTCCCCTGCCCCAGCTCCACCGCGTGGACTTTCAGCAGCTGCCCCTCCAGCGTGGTGAACGCCCCCGGCCACGGGGTGAAGGCGCGCAGGCGGCGCTCCAGTTCCACCGCGGGGCGGGTGAAGTCCAGCCGCCCCTCCTCCTTGTCGATCATGGGAGCCGGCACCGCGCCGTCTGCCGGCTGCGGCACCGCCACCAGCTGCCCCTTGAGGTGCCGCGGCAGCTCTTCCCGCAGCACCTGCCCACCCAGCACCGAGAGCGCGTCGTGCAGCGAGGCGGAGGTGTCCGTGGGCCGGATGGGCAGGCGCCGCACCGCGAGCACCGGGCCGGTGTCCATTCCCTCGTCCATCTGCATGAGGCACACCCCCGTCTCCGCGTCCCCCGCGGCCAGGGCGCGCTGGATCGGGGCCGCCCCGCGGAAACGCGGGAGCAGCGAGCCGTGCACGTTGACGCAGCCCCGCGGGGCCACCTCCAGCACGTCCTTCGGCAGGATCTTCCCGTAGGCTGTCACCACGCACACGTCCGGCCGGAGCGCACGCAGCTCCTCGGCGAACAGGGTGCCCCGCAGCTTCGCCGGCTGCAGCACCGGCACCCCGGCCTGCAGCGCCCGCACCTTCACCGGCGGCGGCTGCACCTCCTGCCCCCGCCCCTTCGGCTTGTCCGGCTGCGTCACCACCGCCACCACCTCGCCCACCTCCAAGCAGGCCTCCAGCGAGGGGACGGCAAAGGTGGGGGTACCCATGAAGACGATGTGCGCGGCCATGGCTGTGCGTCCGGGCCTTAGCGCACATTTGACCCTCCCGCGAAGCCGCTGCTAGAGGCCGAAGGGCCGCAGTCCACCCCGAAGTCCTCGACGAGGAACACCGCCATGAGGCAGCTCCTTCCCTCCCTTGCGCTCTCCGCCCTGCTGCTCGCCGGGTGCCAGGGAGATCCCGCCACCCCGGAGTATTGGGGCAAGCAGCTGGACAACGCCCAGAAGCCCAAGGAGCGCGTGAAGGTGGTGGTGGACCTGAAGGCCTCCGGCAAGCTGACCGCCTCGTTCCTCCCGCTCCTCCACAAG
>VGRA01000130.1 GCA_016875515.1 Deltaproteobacteria bacterium
GACCCGGAGGACGCGGAGGTGCGCCGGCGCATCGGCTACCTGCCAGAGCGGCTGGAGCTGCCCCCTGCCTGGACGCCGCCCGAGTTCCTCCGGAGTGTGGCCCGCTTCAAGCGGCTCTCCCGGCCGGACGCGGCCATTGACCAGCTGTTGCAGCGCGTGGGGCTGGCCGAGGCGCGGGGGCGGAGAATCGGTGGCTTCAGCAAGGGGATGAAGCAGCGCACGGGGCTGGCCGCGGCGCTGCTGGGCCAGCCGGAGCTGCTCATCCTGGACGAGCCCACGGACGGGGTGGACCCGGTGGGGCGGATGGAGATCCGCGCCCTGCTCGCCGAGGAGCGGGCCCGGGGCGCCACGCTGCTGCTCAACTCCCACCTGCTCGCGGAGACGGAGCGGGTGTGCGACCGCATCGGCGTGCTGTCCCGCGGCCGCGTGGTGCGGGAGGGGACGCTGGAGGAGTTGGCCCGTCCCACGCGCGGCTACATCGTGAAGCTGTCCGGCGTGCTGTCGTTGGACGCCCTTGCAGGGCACGGGCTGCAGCCGGTGGCGGGGATGGCCGGCACCTTCCGCGTGGAGGCGGCGGACGTGGACGCCCTCAACCGGGCTCTGGACGCGGTGCGGCGGGACGGGGCGCTGCTGCTGGAACTGCACCCGGAGTCCCGGGACCTGGAGCGCGTGCTGGCCGAGGCGCTGGGAGGCGCGGCATGACGGTCCTGCACGTGGCGCTGGACTTGCTGCGCGAGGCGGCCAGCCGCAAATGGTTCCTGCTTCTGGGGGCGGGCATCACGCTGGTGCTGGTGTCGCTGGGACTGTCGCTGCGGATGGAGGTGGTGGACGGCGCCATCTCGGCCACGCGCCTGTTCGGCAAGTCGCTGGGTAACGACATCCGGTCCGCGGACGTGGCGCTCCGCCCCGTCTACGTCGCGGTGGCGTACCTCACCTTCTACGGGGGCATGGTGTTCGGCATCCTGTCCTGCTCGGACTTCGCGCCGGCCATGCTGACGCCGGGGCGGATTGAGCAGTTGCTCTCCCTGCCGGTGCGGCGGTGGGAGCTGCTGGTGGGGACGTTCGTCGGGGTGATGGCGCTCGCCCTGGGGGCGGCGCTCTACGGGGCCGGGGGGCTGGCGCTGCTGCTCGGGTTCAAGACGGGGGCGTGGACCTTCAAGCCGGTGCTGGCGGCGCTGCTGTCCATGACCGGGTTTGCCGCGGTGTACGCCTGCATGCTGGCGGTGGCGCTGTTCCTGCGCAGCGCGTCGGTGAGCGCGCTCTTCGGCGGGATGGTGTTCGTGGCGGGGATTGCCGCGGGCTTCCGGCAGGAGATGGCGGCGGCGCTGGACGAGGGGGCCACGCGCACGCTGTTCAACGCGGTGACGGCGCTGTTGCCGAGGCTGTCCACGCTCGCCTCCGCCTCGGCGGAGCTGGCGGGCAGCGGCGTGGTGACGGTGAGGTCGTTCCCCTCGGTGGTGGCGGGGGTGGCGGTGTGGGCGCTCGGCGCGCTCTGCGTGGGCCTCTGGCGCTTCGAGCACAAGGACTTCTGAGACATGGACACACGACGACGGTGGCTGTGGCCGGTGCTCGCGGGGGCGTGCTTCGCGCTGGCGGCGTGGCTGATGCTCCGGGGGGAGGCCGAGCAGCCCTCGGAGCGCCGGGTGGACCAGGTGAAGCTGCCGCGCCACGCGACGCGCGATGACTTCGAGCGGCAGGAGCAGCGCCGCACGTGGAGCCCGCCCCCACCGCCCGCCGGTACGCCGCCACCCCGCCCGGACGAGCAGCCCGTAGCGCGCGACCCGCTGCTGCTCGCGCTGCCCATTGGCCGCAACAGCTCGGCCCTGGTGGTGGAGGCCAACGCCCTGGCCAACTCCCCGGCGGGCGAGCTGCTCGTCCAGTGCTTCCAGCAGCGCACGCGCGGACGGGGGCTCGAGCGGGTGAAGGAGCAGATGGGAATTGATCCGCTGAAGGACGTGGACCGCGTGGCCCTGTGGGACGACGGCGCCATGGTGACCGGGAGCTTCCAGGGCTTCCCGTGGGACATGATTGCGGAGCGGCACGAGGTGACGCGCTACGGCGAGGGCGGCACGCTGTACCGCCCGAAGCCGGAGGCGTTCCCGCGGGCAGACGGTGGGCCGGGCGGGGCGGACCTCGTGGTGGGCCGGTGGAGGGACCAGCTGCTGTTCTTCGTGGACTCGGAGGAGGCGGCGAAGGAGGTGATGGACCGGCTGGAGGGGCGGCTGCAGGGCGGGCCCGGCTCGCTCACCGAGGACATGGCTTACGGGGAGTTCTACGGCACGCTGGACGCGAAGGACTTGGGGGAGCTCTTCCCGGACGATGACCCCGGGCTGAAGGAGGCGTTCCTGAAAGGGGCAGAGCGGGTGGTGCTTCACGTGGACGCGGCGCGAGACGTGGGGCTGGTGGCGGAGGTGCAGGGGCCGGGCGGCGAGGGGCTGGGGGACGTGGCGAAGTCGCTGGGCGGGGCGCTCGCGCTGGCGCGGGTGAAGGCCGCCGCGGACGGGGACGCGGACCTGGCAGAGCTGCTGGAGTTGGCGCGGGTGAACCGGAGGCCGGACGGCAGATTCGGGGTGGAGCTGGCGCTGCCGCTGGAGTTCCTCCAGAAGCGGCTGTCCCAATGCGAGCCGGCGCCCGAGCGGCCCACCGCGGTTGGGCCGGAGGAGGATGGGCCGGACCCGGCGGCGGCCCCTTGACGGCGTTGGGGGCGTGACATTGCCCCGGAGCTGCCTTAAGTGAGCGCGCCCAGTACAACCGCTGCCCTTGAGGGGGGAACCACCATGGCCACGAAGAAGACCAAGATCACCACGTCCAAGCCCGCAGAGAAGATCGCCGCCGCGCCCGCGCCGGCCGCTGCTGCTGCTGCTGCTGCTGCGCCTGCCAAGGCGCCCGCGAAGGTCGCCACCGCCGCGCCGAAGGCCGTGGAGAAGAAGCCGGCCGAGAAGCCCGCCGTGTCGAAGGCGGAGCCGAAGCCCGCTGCCGTTGCCGCGGCCCCGAAGGCCGCGCCCGCGAAGCAGGCCGTCTCCCGCGGGGAACTGGACACGCTCATCCGAGAGGAGGCCTACCGGCTGGCCACGGCCCGCAACTTCCGCAACGGCAGCCCGGTGGCGGACTGGCTGGCCGCAGAGAAGCAGGTGCTCGGCAAGCTCGCCTCCGAGGGCGTGACCGCGGCGCACGGCTGAGCCCACGCCGCCTGTAATGCCCGTTGACGTTTCCTCGCGGAAACAGGGCGGGGCCGCGGACGACGATCCACAATTGGCCGCAACTCCGGACGGGCCGTGACCGACAATGCCGGCACGGACGTTCCCAACCCATTCCCGGAGTTCCTTCCATGTACGGCATCAACTCGAAGCCCGCGGCCTCGACCACCCCCAGCAGCAACACCTCTCCCGCCTCCGCCGCCTCGCAGTCCTCGGCGGCGAGCGCGTCCGCGCAGGCGGTCTCCAGCCCGGCGTCCCAGGGGGCGATGGCGACGAAGGCAACCCCCACGCTGGACCTGCTGGGCAGCTTCAGCCGGGTGCTGGGCCTGGACGGCGGGACGGGGCAGCTGGACCTGGGAAAGAACGGGGCGTTCCAGAAGCGCCCCATGGACGTGCTGGCTGGGGCGCTCATCTCCGGCAACCGCCAACAGGCGGAGATGGCCGTCCGGGTGGTGGCCTTCGTGGGCTTCCTCGGCGAGCTGTTCAAGCAGTTCGACCAGGCCTTCGCGAAGGGGGCGGGCCAGGGAATGGGGCAGCAGGCGGCCACCGCGCAGGGCGCGGATGCGCTGAAGGCCTCGGGGGCGCGCGTCACCGGTGACATCCCGGCCGGCTTCACCCCGGGCAACTCCACGCTCCCGGCCCCCAACGACGTGAAGGAGTTCGAGTCCTACATCTCCGCGGCCACGCAGGAGGGCGGCGGGCAGAACGGCAACATTGCCCAGCAGCGCGCCTCGGCAGGGACCCGCTTCGGCCAGGTGAAGGACGGCGACCAGTTCGACGCCGCCATCGCGCGCAACTACGCCTACCAGTTTGCCGGTGCGGCGAGCGGCACCGCCTACCGCACGCCCAACGGGCTCGCGGACGGCGCCCAGGCCTTCTACAGGATGGGCCCCGCTGCGCAGACGTTCATGCAGGTGGCGGCCGTCTACAAGGGCGACCTCGCTGGCGGCGCGAAGAACTACGACAACGCCAAGCTGCAGGAGTTGCTGAAGGAGAAGGGTGCCGAGGGGGCGGACGGGCCGGGCGTTGGCCAGACGGACGTGGAGACCATTGGTGCGGTGGCGAAGGCCATCGACCAGGGGAAGCTCACCCTCCAGGACGTGATGGGCAAGCAGGGGGCCATTGGCAGCCCCGGCGAGTACCAGCAGGCCATTGACCTTGTGCAGGGCGGGGGCCTGGCGAAGCTGCTGAAGTCCTACGACAGCCAGCCCATCGTGGGGCGTGAGGGGCAAGGGGCCAACGCAGGCAACGCCGGGAACGCCGGCAACGCCGGGAACGCCGGCAACGCCGGGAACGCGGGCAACGCCGGGAACGCGGGCAACGCCGGGAACGCGGACCAGGCGAAGGCCGCGGCCACGGGCGACAAGACGTTCGGCGGCGTGGAGGGCTTCTTCAACTTCGTGCGCGGCTCGGGGACGACCAACTGGATGTCGCTCGGCAAGGAGCAGCGCACGGCGCTGTCCGGCATGTCTGACCGCGAGCGCGCCATCCTGCACCTGTGGGGCGGGCAGGCCTCCACCGCGGGCAAGAACGACGGCAGCATCCTGCAGAACGTGATGGAGGACGCGAAGCTCCCGCCGGACCAGCAGAAGTTCAAGCCGGCCGAGCACAACGTGGCGTTCGAGCTGGCGCAGAAGGACAAGGACAAGTTCGGCGGCATCACCGGCAAGACGCTCGACGCGGAGTTCTTCAAGGTCTACGGGAAGCTGACCGGCAAGGACATCTCCGGCCGCTACGCCAACAGCCCCATCAACTTCTCCAAGGGGCCGCTGGACCTCACCAAGAAGGGGACCGAGGCCAACGGGCTGAACAGCTTCTCCAACTCGGTGCTCCAGCTGTGGGGCCACTCGCCGCTGTTCAACGGCGGGAAGATCGACGGCAACATCATCCAGTTCTCCCTGGACAACCCGAACCGGCTGGAGACCCTGCGCGGCCCCAACGACACCGAGGAGCTGCGGCAGTTGCTCGCGGCGGACAAGGCGTCCGACGGCGTGGTGAACGGCGACTCGCTGGACAACGCCATGCTGGACGTCCTGGACAACATGTACGCCGGCGGCCCGCAGGCCACGGTGGACCGCACCATGGCGGACGCCATGTCCGAGGCGAGCGAGCGGCGCCGCGGCCTGCTCCCGCCCGCGCGCAAGGGGCTGGGCAGCATTGACTCGTCCATGCTCAACGCCACGCGCCCCGGCGGGAAGGCCTGCCCGTTCTTCCCCAACGGCCAGGTGTCCCCCGCGCAGCAGGCGCAGCAGGCGCAGCAGGCGCAGCAGGCGCAGCAGTCCCCGTCACCGTCGGTGGCCGCGGGCTCGAGCGCATCCGCCGCGAGCCCAATCACCAGCCCGGCGCCCCCCCCTGCCCCCAGCCCCGTTCGGTACTAGTAGGGTCCGGTTTGCAAGGAGACAGCCATGAAACTGCGCAGGCAGAGCATCACCCCGCACCTGACCGTGTCGGACATCCCCAAGGCGGCGAAGTTCTACGAGGCCGCGTTCGGCTTCAGCCCGAAGACGATGCTGCCGGGCCGGTCCGGGAAGATCATGCACGGGCAGCTCACGCTGGAGAACGGCACCATGCTGATGCTCGGGCCGGAGAGCGAGGAGCGCGGCTTCCGCTCGCCGAAGACCGCGGGCATCACCTCCCCGGTGTCGCTCTACCTGGTGGTGCGGGACGTGGACGCGCAGCACCAGAAGGCGGTGGCTGCCGGCGCGCGGGAGCTGCTCGCCCCCAACGACCAGTTCTTCGGGGCGCGCACCTCGCTCGTGCTGGACCCGGACGGCCACCAGTGGATGCTCTCCGAGGAGAAGGAGGAGCTGTCGCCGGAGGAACTCCAGGCCGCGCTGAAGGTCACGAACGCGCGCTGAGGGGCAGTGCGACCTGGTTCAGCCCTGAACTGGGCGCCGGTGTCCCTGAAGCGGCCCCCTCGTTGGCCCGGGATAAATGATCTCGAGCCCGTGCGCGATTCTGGGCACCATCGCCGAGCGCCACGTCGCGCTCCGCCACGCGACCGGCTACCTCTTCCGTCGCCAGGCCGACTTGCTTCGTGACTGCGCCCGCTTCGCCGAGGCCCATGGCGAGGACGTCGTGCGCGCGGCGACGGCCCTGGCCTGGGCGGGCAACGTCCCGTCGATGAGCACTCGCCATGTTCGACTGGGTGTCATCCGCCGCTTCGCATCGCTGATGCGCGCCGAAGGCAGCGCCTGCGAGGAAGACCGTCTCCCGCGGCGAGCTGGACAAGCTCATCCGCGAGGAGGCGTACCGGCTCGCCACGGCCCGCAACTTCCGCAACGGCAGCCCGGTGGCGGACTGGCTGGCTGCGGAGAAGCAGGTGCTCGGCAAGCTGTCCGCGGACGGCGTTGCCGTTGCGGGCGCCTGAGGGGGGCCCCGGCGCTGGGGCATGACGTGCGGGCCGTACCGCCTGCGCCGGGGGAGGTGCTCAGCCCGGCACGACGCGGCGCCCAGGGCGGGCCCTTGTCCCGCGAGCGTCGGGGAACATGATCTCAAGGCCGTGGGCGATCCGGTTGGCCTGCTCGGGCCCCAGCGCTGACAGGACCCTTGCGGCCCGCTGCGCAGCTTGGGAGCGGAACTCCGGGTTGTGGGGGGCCGCGCTGTAGTCGAAGAACTCGGGCAGGGTGACGCCGAGCGCCTCGCAGATGCGGCCGAGCGAGGTGAGGGTCACCTCCGTGAGAGCCCGCTCCGTACGGGAGAGCACCTGGGGCGAGAGCCCAGCCCGCTGGGCGAGCCCACGCAGGGACAGACCCTTCGCCTCACGCAGTGCACGCACGCGATTACCGACAACGGCGGCGACGGATTCAGGAGTGGAACCCACGCCGTGCAAGGTAGGGCGCGCTTCTCCTGTGGGGGCAGATGCATATGGTCCACGAATTGTGATGACGAAAAGGAACGCTCCCGACTAAGTCCAAGTGCCGTCAGGCCGCGGTGTCCAACCGGGCGGC
>VGRA01000131.1 GCA_016875515.1 Deltaproteobacteria bacterium
CAACCCCAACGCCGCGGACTCGGACGGGGACGGGCTGCCGGACGGGCTGGAGGACAAGAACAAGAACGGCGTGCGCGAGCCCACGGAGACGGATCCCCGCCACTGGGACACCGACTGTGACGGCCTGGTGGACGGCCCGGACAACGCGGGTCAGGGCTGGCCCGGAGAGGACAAGAACGGCAACGGGCTGGTGGACCCCGGGGAGACCAGCCCCGTGCAGCCGGACACGGACGCGGACGGCATCCCGGACGGCACCGAGGTGGGAGTCACGGACAACCCCAACCCCGGCCACTGCCCCGGCTTCACCCCGCTGCCGCCCGGCACCTCGCCGTGCGCTGCCGGCGCGGCCAACCCCGGCTGTGCGCTCGGGACCAACCCGCTGCAGCCGGACTCGGACGGAGACGGCATCCCGGACGGCGCCGAGGACACGGACCAGGACGGCGTGCTGGACGTGGGGGAACTCAACCCCCGCAACGGCACGGACGGCACCGGCCCCGCCGGGCAGGTGTGCACCGTGGCCAACCTGCGCCCCGTGCAGTTCAAGGAGACGGGGACGGCGGACGTGCAGGTGGCGGTGGGGACGGGCTACGCCCTGCAGGAGATGTCGGTCAACGGGCAGGTGAAGGGGCTGGCCGGCGCGCACGCGGGGCAGGCGGTGGCCTTCCTCGCCTTCCGGATGCAGCCGCCCCCGGGCGCCAACCCCGCCGGAGACGAGGCGGCGGTGCGCGCCCTCATCGGCGGCGTGGCGGCGCTCAACAACAACACCACCACCCAGACCTTCACCACGTGGGACGGCGCCCCGGCGCTGCAGGCCTTCTACGAGACGGACGGCAACGACACGGCGGTGGGCGTCTTCACCCGGGCCAACGCGCTCGCCAACGCGCTGGTGGGGCCGGGGGCGGGGGTGCTGCCCCCCGGTGGGCCTGCAGGGCCGTTCAAGCTGCAGGTGCAGTACAGCCACCGCTCCGCCAACTCGCTGGCCGTGGTGCTGGCGCTGACGCCGCTGTCCAACTTCGTGGAACCGGCGCTCTTCACCGTGTCCGACACGGCGGGCGGCTCCGCGCTGGCCCAGTTCGGGGACGCCAACGCGGTGCAGTGCGAGACCTTCGTCCCGAAGGTAGCCAAGGTGGACTTCCTCTTTGTCGTGGACGACAGCTGCTCCATGACGGACTCGCAGGGGGCGCTCGCGCAGGCCGCCCAGGCCATGTCCGCCAAGCTGAACAACGCAACGCTCGACTACCGGATCGCCATGGTGACCACCAGCTACCCGGGCAACGGGCTGCGCGGCTTCGTGGACAGCAGCGGCATCCAGCAGTTCCAGGCCTGGCTGACGCAGGGCTCGGGGAACTGGGTGGGCATCAACGGCAGCGGCTCGGAGAAGTGCCTGCAGGCGGCGGCCAACGCCGTCTCCGTGCTGTCCGCCCCGGGGGCAAACCCCGCCTTCCGGCCGGACGCGGAGGTGGTGGTCATCCTGCTGGGGGACGCGGACGACCAGACCAACAACTGCCAGAGCACCAGCTGCGCCCCCACCTCCGCTCAGTTCTCCCAGGTCTTCAACAACGTGCCGGGCGCCTCCGTGTCCTCGTACACCAACCGGACCGGGAAGAAGATCCCCGTCCACGGCATCATCTGCCCCGTGGGGCAGACGTGTAACGGCGAGCCCAACAACAACCGCCACGGCCAGGTGGTGGCGGACACCGGCGGCATCCGCGGCGCCATCAACGACAACGCCTCCATCCAGAACGCCATGGGGCTCATCGTGGACGGCACCATTGGAGCGGTGGGATACAAGACGCTCAAGCCGCCCATTGGCGCCTCCATCAAGGTGGCCCTGGGCGCGGTGCAGAACCCCGGCGCGTGCAACGCCGCGGACCTGCCGCGCAGCCGCGTCAACGGCTTCGACTTCGACGGCATCAACCGCACGCTCAGCTTCTTCGGCGCGTGCAAGCCGGCCTCCGGCAGCGTGAGCGCCGCGGTCAGCTACCGGTACTGGATGGACACCACGCCCAACCCGGATGGCAACCCGCCGCCCTGCTCGCAGGATCCCTTCTACGATCCCGCGGACCCGGACAAGTGCGCGGGCCGGCTCGCCTGCAACCAGGCGACGAACAGCTGCGAGTGCCCCACCGGCTGCGGCGGCGGCACCCCGCCCGCGGGCAAGGTCTGCAACAGCAACAAGTACGTCTGCGACTTCGTCTGCACCCCGGACTGTGCCGGGGCCTGCTCGGGCTACCAGCAGTGTGACGTGTCCAGCTGCTCGTGCCAGTGCGTCCAGTCCGCCACCTGCGCCCCCGGCTACAGCTTCCAGTCAGGGGCCACCTGCGGCTGCGTGTGCGACACCGCGTCCCTGTCCTGTGCCCCTGCCTACCGGCCGGACGCCAACGCCTGCGCCTGCGTCTGCAAGTCCGACTGTGGCGGCTGCCCCACCGGGAAGACCTGCAACACCAGCACCTGCACCTGCGAGTCCGGCTTCAACTGACCGCCCCGGGAGGGGCCGCTCAGGGGTACTCCCGGTCGCTCCGGTTCTCGAACCGGGTGTACTGCCCCTGGAACAGCAGCGGGATGTCCCCGGTGGGGCCATTGCGCTGCTTGGCCACCACCAGCTCCACCTCAAGGGGCAGCGAGCTGGAGGGGTCCGGCGCGCCGCCCCCCTCGCCGTCCTCCTTCTGCTCGCGGTGGATGAACATCACCACGTCCGCGTCCTGCTCGATGGCGCCCGACTCGCGCAGATCAGAGAGCATGGGCTTGCTGCCCTTGCGCTCCTCCACCTTACGGTTCAGCTGCGAGAGCGCCAGGATGGGCACGTCCAGCTCCTTGGCCAGCTGCTTGAGGCTGCGGCTGATCTCCGCAATCTCCAGCTGGCGGCTCTCCACCTTCCCCTTCTGGTGCATGAGCTGCAGGTAGTCGATGACGAGCAACCCCAGCTGCGAGTGCTTCTGCTTGAGCCGCCGCGCCTTGGCCCGCAGGTCAAAGGGGGACAGGCCGCCCGTGTCGTCAATGTAGAGCGGTGCGTTGAACAGCAGGTTGGCCACGTCCGAGAACTTCTCCTCGTCCCCCCGGCCCAGCCGCCCGCCGCGCAGCCGCTTCATGTCCACCCGCGCCTGGGACGCGAGCAAACGCATGAGCAGCTGGTCCGCCGGCATTTCCAGCGAGAAGATGCCCACTGCCCGGGGCGTCTGCTTATCCAGCGCAATGTTCATGGCCATGTTCATGGCCAGGGATGTCTTTCCAATGCCGGGGCGCGCCGCGAGGATGATGAGTTCGCCCCCGTGGAAGCCGGTGAGCAGCTGGTCCAGCCCGATGAAGCCGGTGGCCACCCCGGTGACGCCGGTGGTGTTGGCCTTCATCTTGTCCAGCAGGTCCAGCGTCCGGTTCATCAGCTCGGACACCGGGACCAGGTCTCCCTCGCGCTTCTTCTCCGCGATGACGAAGACCTTCCGCTCCGCCTCGTCCAGCAGCGCCGCGAGCTCCCCGGTGGAGGAGCTGGCCAGCTCCTGGATCTCCCGCCCCACGTTGGCCAGGCGCCTGCGCACCGCCTGGTCCCGCACGATGCCGGCGTACTCATTGGCGTTGTGCGTGACCGGGACCTCCTGGTCCAGGGACATGAGGTAGGCGGGGCCGCCAATGGCGGCGAGCTTCCCCAGGACCTTCAGGCTCTCGGCGAGCGTGACGTGGTCCACCCGGGTGCCTACCTGGTCCAGCGACAGCATGGCCCGGAAGATCTCCCCGTGCGCGGACGAGCTGAAGTCGTCCGGCGTGACGGTGCGGGCAACGTCCGTCATCAGCTGGTTGTCGGTGAGGATGGCGCCCAGGACGGCGCGCTCGGCGGCGAGATCTTCGTGGAGACGCGCCGCGCCGGGGAAGTGGGAGAACTCGTTGGTGGCCATGGCAGGGAGCGCAGTGTAGCGGACCGGGCTGGCGCTGAGGCCTCGGCGAGGGGATGGAAAAGGGCCGGGGCCGCCTGCCGGGGGGCGCCCATGAGAGCGTCCGGCAGTGCGGCCCCGGGGGAACTGCGGGGAGGCGGTGGGCCCTACTCGGCCACCACGTCCACCTTCACCTTGGCGATCACGTCGCGGTGCAGGCGGATCTCCACCTCGTAGCTGCCGAGCGCCTTGATGGGCTCGGGCAGGTGGATGGCGCGGCGGTCCACGCTCTGCTTCGCCGCGGCGAGTGCCTCGGCGATGTCCAGGGCGGTGACCGAGCCGAACAGCTTGTCCTGCTCGCCCACCTTGCGGGCGATCTTCACCGCCACGCCGGACAGCGACTTGGCGGCGGTGTCCGCCCCCGCCTTCAGCTTGGCCTGGCGGGCCGCGATGACGGCGCGCTCGTGCTCCAGCTGGCGCTTGTTCTGCTCGCTGGCGAGCACCGCCAGCTTGCGGGGCAGCAGGAAGTTGCGTCCGTAGCCGTCCTTCACGCTGACCAGCTCACCGCTCTTGCCCAGGTTGGCAACGTCCTCACGCAGGATGACTTGCATGGTGGTTGTCCTTTCGTGTCGTGCGGGCGGGCGGCTAGCCCATCACCACGGTGTAGGGGAGGAGGGCCAGGCCGCGGCTGCGCTTGACGGCCACGGCGACGGCGCGCTGGTGCTTGGCACAGTTGCCGGAGATGCGGCGGGGGATGATCTTGCCGCGCTCGGTGACGAAGTACTTCATCGTCGCCTGGTCCTTGAAGTCCACCTTGGCGGTCTTCTCGGCGCAGAAGCGGCAGACCTTCCTGCGGCCGAAGCCGCGGCCGCCGCGCTTGTCATCACCCTCGCCGTCGCCGCGGTCACCGCGGTCGCCACGGTCACCGCGGTCACCGCGGTCACCGCGGTCACCGCGGTCGCCGCCGCGGTCGCCGCCGCGGGAATCACGGGGGCCACCGCTGCGGAAGCCACCAGGGGAGGTACGGGTCTCAGTCGTCATGGAATTTCCTCGTTCGGGTCCGTTGAAGGGAAGGGACGGGTGAAGGCGGGACTACACCTCCTCCGCGGCCTCCTCGTCCGGGGCGTCGCCGCCCATGTCCTCGCCGCCTCGGAACTCGGGGCGCTCGGCGCCGCCCAGCGGGCGGTTGTCGTCCACGTCACCGGCGAGCTTCACGTCCTGCTCGACGGGACGGGTCTCGGGGTCCACGTCCTCGGCCAGCTTGATGGAGAGGAAGCGGGTGACCTCGTCGAGGTTGCGCAGGTTGCGCTCCACCTCGGCCACCAGCGGGCTTCCGCCCAAGTAGTGGGCGTGCACGTAGATGGCGCGGGGCTGCTTGGCCACCGGGTAGGTGGTCCGCTTCTTCCCCCAGATGGTGAACTTGAGGGCCTTGCCGCCCTCGCGGTTGATGATGCCGCGGACGCGCTCCTTGAGCTTGTCCACGTTGTCGTCGGTCAGCTCCGGCTTGACGAGGAAGACGGTCTCGTACTCGCGGAGCTGCTTCGCTGCCGTTGCTTCGGCCATGTGTTCTCTCCCCTCGGGTTGTTGCCCCCCGGGCGGGCCGGGGAGCGGGGAAACGGGCCAGCGCCCGAGAGAAGGGCATCCGGTCCGGGGATGGGAAGAACAGGCGCGCCCACCACCGTCGCGCTTCACGGGATGTGAAAAGAACGGGTCCAGCGGCCGGGGCTTCTAGGGACATTCCCCCGGGGCGTCAAGTCTGGTCGCCCGGGCCGGTATTCCGGCCCCGGGCGCGTGACGGCGTTGCTGTCGCCGCGGGCTCCCGCAAGGAGGCTCAATGCCGTCTCCATGAACGGCAATGTCCTACGGTACCAGATGGAGAGCGTGCGCTCCCAGACCGTGCCCCGCGGGTGGAGGTGGGCGAGGACGGCCGGCCGGCGGCTGGACCGTCACGGAGACCCGCCTTGTCTCCCGGGTGCTCGTCGCGCGCTGGGTCTCGCCCAGGAGGGGGACGGCGCGCGGACCACGGACAGACCGCACGTTCCCGGCGTGCGGGTTGGACCGTTCTTCGCCTTCGAGCGCGGGGATGCCTTAGCCTGGTACGCGGCCATGCCTGGGTGGGCCCGCCCATCCCCTCAGCACCAAGCGCGGACGGCGTATTTCTTGGCGACCTCCGGGACCGTGCTGCTGTCGGCCTCGCGGAGGATCTTCACCATCTGCTCTTCCGTGAACCTGCTTTTCCTCATGCTGCCCTCCGTGAAGGCCGGAGGGGCATCGTCTCACGTCTCAACTGGTCCGAAATTCTCCGGGCAGGTCAAATTGGCGATACACGACCTCGCAGGCAACGCTTGGGAGTGGGTGAACTGCCCCGCCGGTCCAAGTGCAGGATGTTTTCGCGGCGGCGGCTATTATTCGGCCGAGCTCAACGAGCTCGAACCAACAGTGAACTGGGTCGTAGGGTGTACGGACGCTGGAACGGTCAAGACCAGAGCGGACACGGGTTTCCGGTGCGTGCAGTAAGTCTCTCTTAACCTTTCTTCCGGTTGTACCGGTTCATCGCCGTGGCCATGCCCAGCTTGATTAAGCCTTCCGCCATGTCCGCGGCGCGGTCCAGCAGCGGTTCCATCCCGGCGCGCTCGTCAGGGTTGAAATCAGAGAGCACGAACCCGGACACCCGGTCCTTCCCGCCACCCGGGCCCGGCGGGCGACCAATGCCGAACCGCAGCCGCCCGTAGGACTCGCATCCCAGGCACTCGGTGCAGCTCTTCAGCCCGTTGTGGCCGCCGCTCCCGCCGCCGGCCTTCAACTGCAGCTGCCCGAACGGAAGGTCCAGCTCGTCGTGGATGACCAGGATGTCCGCCGGGGCCACCTTGTAGAAATGCGCCGCGGCGGCCACGGATTGGCCGGAGAGGTTCATGTAGGTCTGCGGGAAGAGCAGGTACACGCGCTCCTTGCCCAGGTCCGCCTGGCCGAAGAGCCCCTCGAACTTCTGGTGGTGGAGCCCGGTCTTCAGCCATCCGGCCAGCCGCTCCAGCACGTGCACGCCCACGTTGTGCCGGTTGCCCTCGTACTCCCGGCCCGGATTGCCCAACCCCACGACGAGCTTCATGCCGCAACCCTCCTTGAAACGGCACGGGGCCGGCGCCCGGAGGCACCGACCCCGCGCTCACATTCAACCGCTGGCCGACTACTTCTTGGCCGCGGGCTTGGCAGCCGCAGCACCGGCCGCGGGCTTCGCACCCGCCGCGGGCTTCGCACCCGCCGCCGCCTTGTCGCCACCGGCCGC
>VGRA01000132.1 GCA_016875515.1 Deltaproteobacteria bacterium
GCAGGCCCTCTTCTACGTCCTGCTGGGGGCGAAGATGCCGGCCATCCTGGTGGAGACCTCGTTCATCTCCAACCCGGAGGACGAGAAGAAGCTCGCCTCCGGCAAGCACCAGGACCAGGTGGCCGCTGCCATTGCCTCCGGGGTGCAGGCCTTCCTTGGGGACCGCGAGCGCGTGGCGCACGTGGAGTAGGCTCCGGCCGGTTCATGTTCAGCTTTGCCGTTGTCCTGCTGCTGACTGCCGCCCCGGACGGGGGAGCCCCCACGTCGGGCAGGGATGAGCCAGGGGCTGCGGGGCGCGCGCAGAAGGCGTTGCCCCAGCCGCGGCCCGTGGCGCGTGGCCGGACGCCGGACCGCCCGCCGCCGGCCGTCCCGGGCGTGCTGGCGCCTTTGGGGCGGTACGGGGACGTCGTCACGGCGCCGCCCACCCGGGGCGTGCCCGCGGGAGACGAAGTGGTGGTGGGCATGCCGCCCGGGTGCGGCGAGGCGAAGGCGGTGTGGCTCTCCCGCGCAGTGTCCGGGACGGCGCGCGCTGCCGAGCAACTCCTGCAGTGGCTGGAGACGTACCCCGGCGAGGCGGAGGCCGCGTTCCGCACGGGAGATCCTGCGCTGGATGGCCTCCGCCAGGCGGTGGACCGCGCCAACCGGGCCGTCGCCTCCCGGGAGGTCCGGTGCGGAGGGGTGAAGGGCGGCTGGCGCCTCGCTGCCAACGGCGGCCGGGCCGAGCGCTGCAGGATCCCGCTGGGCCTGGGCAAGCCCGGTCAGCTGGACTTCACGGCGGGGAACGGGAAGGCGCCGGCTGCCCGCGTGCGGTTCGCGCCCGGCGAGGGAGCGCAGGGCTGCTTGCCGCGCCTGTCCGTGGCGCTGTTCGATGATGCGGGGAAGGTCCGGGTGCTGGTCCACGCCGACTACGCGGGGGCGCCCCTGGAAGTGTCGCTCTTCGGCAAGCGGCCGCAGCCGTGGCGCCTGGACCCCGCCTCGCAGTTCTTCGTCCCCGTGAAGCGGTAGGCCTCGCGCCCACACGCCCGTGCCCCGCGCGGGCGACGGCAGCGGTTGTCTCCACCCGGAGAACGCCGCTTCCACCGGCGCCCCTGCGTGGGCGACTGTCACGCAGCCAGCCCGCCGGGCCTCCCCCCCGGCACCACCCCGGGCAGGAAGAGGGGGAGCGGTCCCGTGGTTGGGATCCCGGAGGCGTGACAAGGAGAAACGCCACAACGGCGAACAACAGCGACAAGGATCACAAGGCCGGCAGGAAGGGCGGCGAGACGGTCCGCAACGAGCGCGGCCGCGAGTTCTACGAGGTCATCGGCCGGAAGGGCGGGCAGAAGGTGAAGCAGCTGAACGAGGAGGGCAAGCGCGCCGCCCGGGCTGCCATGGGCAAGGAGGAGAAGTCCCACGAGGAGGCGGCACGCGAGGAATGGGCCATCCCCGCGGACGGGTGATATCCACGGGGCATGGTTGCCCCCATCCTGGAACTGGATCCCGAGCGCCCGAGCCCCCGCCACCTTCAGCGGGCGGTGGAGGTGCTCGAGAAGGACGGCCTCGTCGCCTACCCCACGGACACCTACTACGCCCTGGGCTGCTCGCTGGGCAGCAAGCGCGGCATCGAGCGGCTGTACCAGCTGAAGGGCCGTGACCGGAAGAAGCCGCTCAGCTTCCTCTGCGCGGACCTGGAGCGCGTGGCCGACTACGCGAAGGTGAGCAACTTCGCCTACCGGACGATGAAGTCGCTCGCCCCGGGGGCATTCACCTTCATCCTGCCGGCCACGCGCTTCGTCCCGGAGGTGCTGCAGAGCCGGCAGGCGGAGGTGGGGATCCGCGTGCCGGACGCCTCCATCCCGCGGGAGCTGGCACGGCTGCTGGGCAAGCCCCTGGTCACCACCTCTGCCACCGCCCACGACGGGACGCTCTTGGTGGATGCGCGGGAGATCAAGGAGGCGCTCGGAAGGCAGCTGGACCTGGTGCTGGACGACGGCGGCATCCGCCACCTGGAGGCCTCTACGGTGGTGTCGCTCATGGAGGATCAGATCCAGATCCTCCGCCAGGGCAAGGGCGAGCTGGAGGTCCGCTGATGGAGCCGCTGTTGGATCTGTTCGTCGGCTACCTGCGCGCCGAGCGCGGGCTGTCCTCGAAGACGGTGGACGCCTATGCGTCCGACCTGGTGCGCTACTTCAACGTGCTGCGCCACCGGGGGCACGGGGACCTGGAGGCCGTCACGCAGGCGGACGTGCTGCAGCACCTGACCGTGCTGTCCCGCGGCGGGCTCTCCAAGCGGAGCCAGGCCCGGCACCTGGCGGCGTTGCGGATGTTCCACCGGTTCCTCGTGCAGGAAAAGGTGATGGGGAAGGATCCCACCGAGGAGATCGACACGCCGAAGGCGGCGAAGAAGCTGCCCGTGTTCCTCACCCTGGAGGAGGTGGAGGCGCTGATTGCCGCGCCGGACGCCTCCACCCCGTCCGGGCTCCGGGATCTCGCCATGCTTGAGCTCCTCTACGCCACCGGGTTGCGCGTGAGCGAACTGGTGAAGCTGACCGTCAACGATCTCCAGCTGACGGCCGGGTACCTGGTGGCCCGCGGCAAGGGGAACAAGGAGCGGATCGTCCCGTTCGGGCGCGCGGCGGCGGAGCGGGTGGGGGCATACCTGCAGGGGGTGCGGCCGCTGCTCCTGCGCGGGCGGATCTCCACCGCGCTGTTCGTCACCCCGCGGGGCGGCCCCTTCACCCGGCAGGGCTTTTGGAAGCTGGTGCGGAGGTACGCGCTCAAGGCGGGCATCCGCAAGGCCATCTCGCCGCACAAGCTGCGCCACTCGTTCGCCACGCACCTGGTGGAGCGCGGGGCAGACCTGCGCGCTGTGCAGCAGATGCTGGGACACGCGGACATCGGCACCACGCAGATCTACACCCACGTGGACCGCACGCGGCTGCACCGGGTGTACGACGCGCACCACCCGCGCAGCCGCGGCCGCAAGGCAGGGGGCGGGCGCGAGCCGGGGAGGGGTGGGCAGGGCGGAGAAGGCGCGGCGGATACCGGGGTGCGCTAGGGTCCCCGCCCCGCCATGCGCATCCTCTCCGGCATCCAGTCTTCCGGTCGTCTCCACCTGGGCAACTACTACGGTGCCATCCGCCAGTGGGTCCGCTACCAGGACCAGGGGGACGCCTACTACTTCATCGCGGACCTCCACTCGCTCACGAGCGTAAAGGACCCGAAGGCGCGGCTGGAGTTCACGAAGGACGCGGTGCTGACGCTGCTCAGCTTCGGGATTGATCCCGCCCGCGCCGCAGTCTTCGTCCAGAGCCACGTGCCGGAGGTGACGGAGCTCTACTGGATCCTCGGCACGCTGGTGCCGCTGGCCAACCTGGAGCGAGCCCACAGCTACAAGGACAAGATCGCCCGCGGGATGAACCCGGACTTCGGGCTGTTCGCCTACCCGGTGCTGATGACCGCGGACATCCTGCTGTATGACGCGGACGTGGTGCCCGTGGGCAAGGACCAGGTCCAGCACATCGAGTTCGCGCGGGACTGGGCCACCAAATTCAACGTCACGTACGTGCCCGGCTACGATCCGCAGGATCCCACCGGCAAGGAGAAGGGGCACGCCCCCGGCCTGCTCAAGCTGCCCGAGGCCCGCCTGGAAGAGGCCACCGCCGTGGTCCCCGGCGTGGACGGGCAGAAGATGAGCAAGAGCTACGGGAACACCGTTGACCTGTTTGGCGAGGACAAGGACGTGAAGAAGAAGATCATGTCCATCCGCACCGACAGCACCCCGGTGGAGGCCCCAAAGCCCACCGCGGACGCCCCCCTGTACGATCTGCTGAAGCTCATGGCCCCCACGCCCGCGGACTTCGCGGAGGTGGAGCGCGCCTGGCGGGAGGGGGGGCGGGGCTACGGGGACTTCAAGAAGAAGTTGCTGGAGTGGTTCCATGCCCAGCTCGACGGCCCGCGCGCCCGCCGGCAGGAGTTGCTGGGGGACTGGGGCCACGTGGAGCGGGTGCTCGCGGACGGTGCCCAGCGCGCCCGGGCCACCGCCACGCCGGTGCTACAAGCCGTGAAGCGCGCCGCCGGGCTGTGAGGGCCCGTCAGCTTCGTTGACCCCTCCGCGCCCCGGCTGGTAGGAATACACTTTCGCTCCAGGGCCGATTTTTCGGCCTCCCGCGCGTTCGCTGCGACATGTCCGAGGCCCCCTCCGAGTCCCTGCCGGCAGATGCGGAAGACGCCCCGTCTTCGTCGCCAGGGGCTGCCTTCCGGCTGTCGCTGCCCAACTTCGAGGGGCCGCTGGACCTGCTGCTGCACCTGATCCGCGAACACCGGATCGACATCTTCGACATCCCCATTGCCCTAATTACGGAGAAGTACCTGGAGGAGTTGGAGCGGATGCGCTCGCTGGACCTGGACATCGCCGGCGAGTTCCTGGTGATGGTGGCCACCCTGGCCCACATCAAGAGCCGGATGCTGCTGCCCAGGCAGGAGGTGGCCGAGGCGGACGTGCTGGAGGAGATCGCCTCGCCAGAGGAGCAGGGGGACCCTCGCGCGGAGCTGGTCCGCCGGCTGCTCGAGTACCAGAAGTACAAGGCGGCGGCCGAGCAGATTGCCCGCCAGGACCTGCTGGGCCGGGACGTTTTCCCGCGCCGCGTGCCGGTGGAGTCCGTGCCCATCCCGGAAGAGGAGGTGGGCCTGGTGGAGATGAGCGTCTACAAGCTCATCGAGGCGCTGGAGCGCGTGCTCGCCGCGGCCGCTCCGCGCTTCCGCCACGAGGTGGTGCAGGACCGGGTGAAGCTCTCGGACGCCATCCGCAAGGTGGCGGACCGGATCCGCGCGAACGGCAACGCCACCTTCTTCGCCGTGTTCGAGGGGGCCAGGTCCCGCAGCGAGATCATCATCACCTTCCTCGCCATCCTGGAGATGTGCCGCATGCGCCTCATCCGCGTGTTCCAGGAGACGGAGCTGGGGGACATCCTGCTCAGCGAGCAGGGGACGGCGCTGGACGGGCTCGCGCAGGTGGAAGGGCAGGAGCAAGATGACTACCGGTAACAACGGAAACGAGAACGGGATCTCCGGAGGCCCGGGCCCCTTCTCGGAGGAGGAGCTGGCCGCGGTGGCGGTCCCCCCCGCGGGTGACGCGGAGCTGGATGACACGGACGCCGCCACCATCGACGTGGACGACGCGGAGCCGGATCTCGCCTCGGCGTTCGAGAAGCTGGCGTCCCGCAGCCGCAAGCTGACCGAGGAGCAGGTCCGCAACGTGGTGCAGAGCGTGCTGTTCGTGGCCGCCGAGCCGCAGTCCCTGGATCAGCTGTTCGAGGCCACCGGCATTGACCGGGACCGGCTGCAGGCCACGCTGGAGAAGCTGCAGGGCAAGTTGCGCGAGGGGCTCTCGGGGATCGTCCTGCACGAGGTGGCAGGCGGGTGGCAGCTGCGCACCGCACCGGAGAGCGCCGAGTACGTCCGCCGGTTCCTCCGGGTGAAGCCGCAGCGCCTCACCCGCGCCGCGGTGGAGACGCTCGCCATCATCGCCTACCGGCAGCCGGTCACCCGGCCGGAGGTGGAGGACATCCGCGGCGTGGACTGCGGAGCCGTCATCAAGGCGCTGCTGGAGCGCAAGCTCATCAAGATCCTCGGTAAGAAGGAGGACGTGGGCCGCCCCATCCTCTACGGCACCACCAAGGAGTTCCTCGAGTACTTCGCGCTGAAGGATCTGGCGGCGCTCCCCACGCTCCGCGAGTTCCAGGAGCTCTCCGAGGAGCACCAGGAGATCGTGGAGAAGGAATCCGGGGGCGAAAAGCCTGCCGTGCAGGGGACGCTCGCGGCGCTGGCCGACAGCGCGTTCGCCCTGCGGCTGGAGGATAAGGCCGCGGAGACGGAGGCCGCGCTGGGCGTGCTGGAGCAGGCCATGGACGATCTGGATGCCACCAACAATGCGGCCGCCGCAGTGCTCGCCCCGCCTGCGCCGCCGCCGGGCGAGGCGCCTCCGGCAGACGCCGGGGCAGGGGCCGTGGAGGCTCCCCCGGCCACGGATCTCGCTTCCCCCACCGAATCCCCGTAGAAGGGGCCGGTGAGCGAACGACTCCAGAAGTACCTCGCCCGCGCGGGCGTGGCCTCCCGCCGTCATGCCGAGGGGTTGATCACCGCCGGGCGTGTCACCGTCAACAACAAGCGAGTCACCGAGCTCGGCAGCAAGGTCGAGAAGGGAGACCTGGTGGCGGTGGATGGCAAGCTCGTCACCCCGTCCGAGGACCGGACCTATGTGGTCCTCTACAAGCCGGCGGGCGTCATCACCACGCTGGACGATCCGCAAGGGCGTCCAACGGTGGGTGACTACGTCAAGCACCTGGGCAAGCGGCTCTTCCCGGTGGGCCGGCTGGACTACGACGCGGAGGGGGCGCTGCTGCTCACCGACGACGGGGACCTCGCCCAGAAGCTCACCCATCCCTCCTACGAGGTGGAGCGCACCTACCTCGCGAAGGTGAAGGGCGAGCCGGACGACGCCACGCTGGAAAAGCTCCGCGGCGGGGTGCGGCTGGAGGACGGCATGGCCACCCCGGTGTCGGTGGACGTATTCGAGCAGGCCGAGCGGAACACCTGGATCAAGCTGGTGGTCTCCGAGGGCCGTCCGCACCTCATCAAGCGGCTGTGCGCCGCGGTGGGCCACCCGGTGGTGCGGCTGTTCCGGCCGGTGCACGGCGGCGTGTCGGTGGACGGGATGTCGCCCGGCGACGTGCGCAACCTGTCCCGCGGTGAGCTGGAACTCGCGCTTCGGCTTGCGGAGGGGGCACAGGACGTGTTTCCCGCGGAGATCAAGCTGCCGGCCCGGCGTCACGGGCACGGTCCGCAGCTGCCTCAAGGTTACGGCGAGGAGGCCCCCGAGGAGGGCGGCTACAAGGCGCCGCGGCACAAGCAGGGGTCGAAGGAGCGCGCGCCCCGGGCCGAGCGCCCCACCCCGAAGCAGCGCGGCGAGCGCACCGGTGCGTTCGGGGGCCGCCGCGAGCGGGCAGGCAGCGGATTTAGGGCGCGCGAGGAGTCCGAGTCCAGCGGTCGCAGCGAGCGTCCCATGCGCGGTGGGTTCGGCGAGCCGGGCCGCGGACCGGGTGGCCTCAAGGCACGCGGCGAAGGCGGTGGGCGGAGCTTCGGCGGGCGGGGTGAGCGTCCC